>JBBRFA010000108.1:0-12003 GCA_038225185.1 Chthoniobacterales bacterium | reverse complement strand
ATCATGAGCGTGTTAAGCGTGACCGGGTTGAAGGCTCCGGTAAGCAAGGTGGGTGAACGTTGCGCCACAGCTAACAGGCTCCCGACCATAATCCCAATCGTGGCAAGGAGCGGCCAGCGACTGCGCCAGTTGGCCAGGATTAACAGGCCAAAACCGATTTCGGCGAGGCCAAACACTTGCAAGACGGAGGGAATGAGCTGGAGATCGACGCCGGCATCGCCGAGCAGACGTATCTCGGTCCAGTCGCGATAAAGCAATTTGGGGATCAGCCCGTGATAGATCCAGACCCACGCGAGGCTAATCCGTGCCACCCTGTGTATCCGCAGCAGGCGGAGCGTTTCTGTGACCTCCAAAATCGCGCCTTTTATAAAAAACGTTGTTTAAGTTCCGGCGTCGGCAGCCAGCAACTTTCTTTTTTCCCAAAAAGCCGGTAGCGATTGCGGGCGACGAGATCGTAACCCCAGTCGCGGAGGGATTTGGGCAGGACGAGAAACACCCGGGCAAGGGACCAGATGCCGGAAAGCCGTCCGGCGACGCGCAAGGCGGCATCGCTTTTCGTGTAATAACGATCCCCTTCGCTCAACACCACGGAGGAAAGCTGGTGGGTGGGCAATCCATGCTTTTTAAGAATTTCGATTGCCGCATCCGATTGCAGGGAGGCAAACTGGAAGACGCCAGCGGTGTCGTGCGCAATGACGAATTGAACAAACCCATTGCAGAGGTTGCAGACGCCATCGAAAAGGATCACGGGATTATTTTTCACGGGTTAAAATGGCTCAAAATCGCCCGGCGTGCAAGTGGCAGACATCGGCAGGGTGGATGCCGTTACCATTTACGGAGGGATTTTAAACGGGCGGGGTCCTCGCTTTTGGTAATGGTTTTTTCGGAGACCCCGGCGGCTTCGCAGGTGAAAAGTTTGGCGTGCCCTTTAAAGAAGCGGGGACGCCCGAGGGGGCGTTCGTGAGGAAGCGGCAGGGGACGTTTGCTCAGGACTAGATAGGAATAGGGCACGGAACTCAGATCGATGACGAGTTCACGGGCAAAAGCGGACCAGGCGGGATCGTGATGCACCCAACTGGGAGGCCGGGTGAAGTGATGACACCAATGCGGGGCGTTTTCGGTTGTTAACAGTCCGCACACCCCGGCATGTGGGCAGGGTGCAAGGATGGAAAAATGGGCGAGGAGTCGATGACGCACGGTGATCAATTGATGACTGGCCAGGTGAGTGCCCGGTTCCACCCAGAGGATGGATTCGGCGCGGGCGATCAAGACTTCGATGAGTTCCTCGAGCGCCTGGGGGGTGAGTTCGTTGATAACGTGACTGATGAGGTAAGTGGCCCCGGGTGGTTGCGGGCTGCTCCAGGGCAGCAGGGTTGGGAGGGGATGGGTCTGGCGGATTTTTTCGCTGGCAAAACGCACGGCAAGCGGGGAGCGATCGTGCAGGGTGAGCGTGCTAATGTTAGGAAAAGAGTCGAGGAAGCAGCGGCTGGCCATGCCGGTGCCGCACCCCCAATCGACGAGATGGGTGGAGGTGGGGGAAAAACCCAGGTGTTGCAATTCGACGAGGACGGCAAGCCATTTCCAGCCAATGCGCCCGGCGAAAAACTGGTCGTAAATGCCGAGGTGGGAGGGCGTCTTCCAGTAGTCGTCGAGTCCGTGGGCGGCGTTGAGGAATCCGGTGCGCATTTCGCCTAGCAAACGGAGGTCGTGAGAGGAGATCATGAGAGGAGTTTTTCGAGGGGGAGAGAGGGGAGATTGAAAAGTTGTTTAAGAGTCTGCAATTTAGAGTCTGCCGCAGGGTCGGGCCGCTGGATGTGGGTGGCGATGAGGAGGAGATTTTTATCGGTGTGCTCGGCATCGACGAATTCGACGGCGCGCACGCGATAGCCGGCGCGTTCGAGCAGGAGGATGCGGAGGGTGTCGGTGAGCAGGGCGGCCTGGCGTTGTTCGATAAGGCCGTGGCCAAACAGACCGGCGACGGAGGGCGTGGAGGAGAATGTTTTTCGAACATCGTGCTGGCAGCAGGGGGCGACGACGATTATTTTTGCGGAGACGCGGATGCCGGCGGCGAGTGCGGCGTCGGTTGCGGTGTCGCAGGCATGAAGGGCGATGAGGAGATCGAGGTGGGGAAGATCGAATGCATCGATTTTTCCCGGTTGAAAGCTGAGCGAGGTGCGCAGGTGTTTGCGGGCGATGGATTGGCAGAGAGCGACGAGTTCGGGTCGTTGTTCGATGCCGGTGACGCGGGCGGCGATCTTGCGGAGATCGGTGAGCCAGGTATCGACGGCAAAAGTGAGAGTTCCTTTGCCGCTTCCCATATCATAGACGGTAAGAGGTAAATCGGAGGTGATGTCGATATCGCGCAAGGCATGGTCGAGCAACTCGATAAAGTGGGTGACCTGACGCCACTTGAAGGCGCGGGAAGGGAGGATGCGCCCTTTATCATCGGCCAGACCGAGATCGGTGAGCCAGGGGCAAAGTTCCGGTGTGAGCAGGGTCAGTTTTTTGCGGTCGTGCGCGAGGAGGGTTGGCGCGAGGCTGGTTTTATTTTTGCGAGTGAGTTTGGGCTGGTCATTTCGCCCGTAAAGCAGAGAAAGACTGGCGGAGGCGATATCGAGATGCGCAGCCAGGAAATTGGTGCCGAGAAGCTCGGTTAGAAGGGCGAGGACTTGAGGGAAGGGAAGATTTTCGGTGCGATCCTGGGTGGGATGGCGATGCGTGATTTGGACAAGCGACTGGCCATCGAGATGGATGGGGCGCAGGTAAAGGTTGCGGCGTTCCTCGTGGGAAACCGGCTTGGAGAGGGTAAGGCGCTCGAAGTGCCCGTCGTGGAGAGCCTCGGTGAGCTCGCGGAGGAAAATGGCCAGGCTCATGCGGAGACGTGGCGGATTTTACGCCAATGCGAGGTGATGGGATGAAAAAGGGCGGCGACGATGTTATCGATAGAGCACATGAGGGAGATAAGATAACCGGCTCCAAAATATTTTACCCAGAGATTGGATTGGATCCAGGAAACGAAGGCGAGAGAGATGCCGCGATGACGGTAGGCAACGATAATGCCGGGGCGGAGGGCGATTTTTTGCTGATGATTCGGTAAATGGGAAGCCAGGGCCGCGATGGGCAGGGCGTTATCGACGGGGAACTGCTCTTCGATCAAAATCAGGGAAACGTTGATCGGAAATGCTTCTAGTTTTTCAGCGGTCGGCGGCATGAAGCGCACTGTGGCAAGGATGCGGAGAGGAGGCGATCCTTTTTCCCGGCAGGGATGATTTGCATGGGAAATCATATTCTTGGTTGCCGAATCCCTTGCTTGTGACGAAAATAGACATCCTATTTATGTGGGAATACAAGCCGCGCCCTCCATTCTATGCCCGACCGTGGTTTATCTTCGTTGCGTCGTTATTTGCAGTGGTGGCGATTGCCGGGATCGTATTTTTTCTTTATTGGCAAAGCATTTACGTGAAGAAAGCGGCGGAGTTTGATCTCAATCGGCTCGCCAAAATGGAGACGGCAAGCACGATTTATGACCGAAAAGGGCGGGAAATCGGGAAATTGCTGGTGGAAAACCGGGAAGTGGTGCCGTTTTCGAGGATTTCCAAAAACTTGATCGATGCAGTGGTGGCAGCAGAGGATAATCGGTTTTACGATCACGGCGGGGTGGATTACATCGGGATGGCGCGTGCGGCTTTGAGAAATTATCAGGCGGGAAAAATTCGTCAGGGCGCCAGCACCGTGACGCAGCAGTTGGCCCGCAACAGCTTCGAACTGAAAGATCGCACTTACGAACGTAAAATCGTCGAAGTTTATCTCTCAAAACGAATCGAGGAAAATTTTTCCAAGGAGCGGATCATGGAATTTTATTTAAACCGGGTGTATTTCGGGAGCGGATTTTATGGCTGTGAAGCGGCGGCCAAGGGTTATTTTGGCAAAAGTGCCAGCGAACTATCGCTCGGTGAGGCGGCGACGTTGGCCGGGATTTTAAAGGCACCGAATTCTTTATCCCCGTATCGCAATCCCAAAGGCGCGGAGTTGGAACGTAATTTTGTCGTCGGACGCATGTTGGAGATTGAAAGAATCTCGCAAAAACAACATGACGAAGCGCTTTTATTGAGTTTCCGGGTGCGACCGAGACGCGCTTCAAGTCGCGGTCAGTCGTATGCTTTGGATTTAATCCGCAAACAGGTGACCGATGATCTCGATTTCGAGTCAGCCGCCAGTGCCGGCTATAAGATTTACACCACCCTGGATGCAGATTTGCAAAAAGTGGCCGAACAAACCCTCAGCGAAGAACTTACGCGTGCCGAACAGACGCCCGATTACGAGAATCCTACTTACGCCCAGTGGCGGGCCGGCAAAAAAAAGCAGACTGTGCCCGAACTCAAAGAGGGCGAAACCGCTCCACCCGAGGAGCTGCCCGATTATCTGCAAGGGGCGGTCTATGCCCTCGATCCGCGCAATGGCGGTATCCTCGTATTGGTGGGCGGGCGCAATTTTTCCGATAGTCCGTATAATCGGGCGACGGAAAGCCTGCGTTCGCCAGGAACGGCTTTTACGCCATTTGTCTTTGCGGCAGGTTTTGCCGAGGGAATCTTCCCGGGAACGCTGGTCGATGATTCGGCTCTGGATAATCGACAGGTGATGATCGGCGGATTCACCGGTGTGCTCGGCGAATGGGGGGTCGAACGTGCCGACGCACAATACGAGGGGTTGATCCCTGCACGGCGGGCAGTTTCGCAAGGGAAAAATGCCGCCACCGTGCGTTTCGGACTCGATATCGGGCTTACCAAGGTGATTGATTTTGCCAGGGAAGCTGGCATGACATCGCCCATGCGGCAATTTCCCGCCACGTATCTAGGCAGCAGCGAGGTGACGCTGGAGCAGTTGGTTCTTAGCTACAGCATTTTTCCCGGCGGCGGGGTGCGTCCGGCCAAGCCCTACATCATTTCACGAGTGGAGGAAGCCGATGGCACTTTGATTTATCAAGCCACACCGACCCGCAAAAAAGTCACCACCCCGGCGGTGGCATTTGAAATTCATTCCTTCCTTAGCGATGTTTTGGAGGAAGGCACCGCAGCCAATGCCTCGACAGATTACAAACTGCGGAGTTTCCCCAGCGGCGGAAAAACCGGCACCGCTTACAATTTTACGGATGTCTGGTTCGTGGGTTACAGCAGCGAAATTACCTGCGGCGTCTGGGCTGGATTCGATAAACGTCGTCCCATCTATCGCGGTGCCTTCAGCAATAAAATCGCCCTCCCCGTTTGGGTCGCGGTGATGAATGCCTCGGTCTCGGCTCTTCCGCCCAAGCCCATCGCCCGTCCCGTCAACATCCAGCGGATCGAAGTCTGCCGGGCCTCGGGATTACCTGCCACCCGCGATTGTTTTAAAACCGACGAACAAGGCTTGCGGCAGCGGACGACGTTTTATGAATTTTCCTCGGCAGAACAAACACCCGATGGCACCTGCTTCGTTCACGGGGGCAAAGGTCCATCATCCATGCCGATTCTTACCAATAGTGGCGCTGTTCCCCGTGCCCAGGCAGCAGCCAGCACGAGTGATGTGGCACCCATCCTGATGAAGGCTCCCACCCTGATCGGCGGCGACGATCCCTGGGGATCCACGATGGTCGTGATGCGGGCATTGCCGGTGGATGGCACAGATCCCAGCATCGATCCCAATGCCGCCCCCACCCCGCTGCAAGTGATGCGAGCCGAGCCAGTGCGTCCCCTGGATCGCGCCGCACTCGAGCCCACTCTCCAGATTGAACCGCCTCCGCCGCTCAATCTCGAATAAAGAAGCCTTCTCCTAGCTAAAAAACGGGCATCTATTTTTTCGCGTTAACCTCGCACTGTGCTATCATTTCCCCGATGAAATGCTTTTTTCCCGGAATGTTCGCCTTGTTCATTGGGGGTATTCCCCTCACGGCACAAGTCGCCGCGAAAGAGGAAAAAAAAGATTCCGCCTACGATAGCATGACGGTTTTTACGCGCGCCCTCGAACTCATCCGGCAGGATTACGTGGACGAGAAAAAAATCGCTTACGAAGATCTTACTTACAGCGCCCTCCAGGGAATGCTCTCCTCACTCGATCCGCATTCCCAATTCATGCCACCGGCAGATTTCAAAGATCTTCAGGACGACACCAAAAGCGAATTTACCGGCCTGGGCATTGTCGTTTCCTTCAAAGGCAACCAGCTCACCGTCGTCACCCCCATGGAAGATTCGCCTAGCTTTAAAGCAGGTATTCTGCCAGGCGATCAAATCCTCCGGATCG
The DNA here is from genome assembly GCA_038225185.1 of Chthoniobacterales bacterium. Classification (GTDB taxonomy): domain Bacteria; phylum Verrucomicrobiota; class Verrucomicrobiia; order Chthoniobacterales; family DASVRZ01; genus DASVRZ01. Next base: position 5,730 of record JBBRFA010000108.1, on the reverse strand, counting down.
ACGGTCAAAGCACCGAAAAACTCGACCTCAACTCCGCGATCAATCTGCTCCGGGGCGATCCCGGCAAACCCATCACCCTTACCATATCCCGTGCCGCCACCAGCGAAATCAAAGAGTTTGAGCTGATCCGCACCCTGATAAAAGTTGCCAGCGTGAAGGATCCCGTCATTCTCACCAAAAAATCCGCCGACGGCTATCGCATCGGCTACATCCGAATTACCCAATTCAACGAACCCACCGCCACCGACCTGCAAAAAGAACTCGCGAAACTCCGCGAAGCCGGGATGCAGGCACTCATCGTCGATCTCCGCTATAATCCAGGCGGACTCCTCACCAGCGCCGTCGATGTTTGCAGCCAGTTTTTGCCTCCCAACCAAATGGTCGTTTACACCGATGGACGCGCCGCCTCCCAGCGCCGCACCTACCGCACCTCGGGCATCGAAAAACCCGACACCAAGACCCCCATGGCCGTGCTCGTCAACACAGGCAGCGCCAGCGGTGCGGAAATCCTCGCCGGCGCCCTCAAAGATCTCAACCGCGCCATCGTCGTCGGCGAGACCACTTTTGGCAAAGGCAGCGTGCAAAGTGTTTTTCAGCTCCAAGACGGGTCCGCCGCAAAAATCACCACCGCCAAATACTTCACCCCAAGTCGCCAGATCATCCACGAACACGGCATCATCCCCAATATTATCGCCACGATGACGCCGGAACAGGAACGTCTCCTCATTTTATCGCGCCGAACCGAACCGCTCGGCCTGGAAGATAAAGCCAACGTCGAAAACTTCGAAGATCCCCAATTGAACCGCGCCATCGATGCCTTGAAAGGCGTCCTGATTTACACTCAGGTGGCCCGCCTCGAATCTGCCCCGGCTGTTATTACTAAATAAAGCTCCGGTTCTTTTCACGGACGCCTTTCCATTCCCCTCGCCTTCCTTTACACTTTTCGTTCGGCATTTTCTGCGATACAGTCGCCACCCTTCGCATGTATCTCCAGTCTTTAGAAATCCAGGGCTTCAAGTCGTTTGCCAATCGCACCGTGATCGAATTTCACCGGGGTGTCACCGCCATCGTCGGCCCCAACGGCTGCGGAAAATCCAACGTGCTCGACGCCATTCGCTGGGTGCTCGGAGAACAATCCGCCAAAGCCCTGCGCGGCGGCGAAATGGCCGACGTTATTTTTTCCGGCACCGATACCCGCCAAGCCGTCGGCATGGCCGAGGTTTCCATGACCTTTGCCGAATGCGAAGCCGAACTCGGCCTCGACTACCACGAAGTGCGCATCACCCGACGCGTCTTCCGCGACGGGCGCTCCGAGTATCTCCTCAATAAAACCCCCTGCCGTCTGCGCGACATCCACATGCTTTTTATGGATACCGGGATCGGGCGCAGCGCCTATTCCATCATGGAACAAGGCAAAATCGATCAAATCCTCAGTTCCCGCCCCGAGGAACGGCGAGCCATCTTCGAAGAAGCCGCCGGGATTACCAAATATAAATCCCAGAAAAAAGAAGCCCTTCGCAAACTGGAGTTTACCGAAGCCAATCTACTCCGTCTCACCGACGTCATGCGCGAGGTCAAACGCCAGATCGGCAGCCTCCAACGCCAGGCCGGCAAAGCCCGCCGCTACCAGGCGCTCCTCGGCGATTTGCGCATTCTCGACACTCATCTCAGCCGCAAACGACACGACGATCTCCTCCAGGAAATCGCCGTCATCGAAGAAAATCTCCTCGCCTTTGCCGACAATCAGCAATCCACCGAAAATCACGTCGCCAGCATCGAAACTTCCCTCGCCGAGAAACAACTTGAACTCGCCGAAATGGAAAACCGCATCGCCACGGCCCGCCAGCGTTTGCAGGATCTTAAAAATGACATCGCCAATGGCGAAAGTCGCATCGGCTTCAACCGCGAACGCATCCTCGAATTCACCTCCCTCGCCGACCGTTACCAGGCCGATCTCGCCGCCGGTGAAGAAAAACTTCTCACCCAGGAAAGCCAGATCGCCGACACCGACCAGCAACTCGCCGAAGCCTCCTCCCTCCTGGCCGCCGAGGAAGCCACCCTTTTCACCCATGCCGCCGAAGCCGCCGCCCTCCGCGAACGGCGGCTCACCGCCGAAAACGCGCTCCGGCATTCCGACACCACCCTCTCCCAATCCGAAGGCCGTTCCAATGCCCTCCGCAGCGAACTGGCCAATCTCACCGGGCAACATCAAGGCTCCGAAATCCGTTCCGCCGCTCTCGCCGAGGAATTTGCCACCGCCAGCACCCGACGCGATCAACTCGCCAACGAGATCGCCTCTTTGCGCGAAACCCATGCCGCCTCGCAGACCCGGCTCGCCGAAGCCCGCGAAGCTCAACGCCAGCTTGAGGAACGCCTTAAAACCGCACAAAACGATCTCGCCCACGCCGAACGCGACCTCTCCGCAGCCCAACGCACCCTCGCCGCGCACGACTCGCGCCTCGCCGTTCTCCGTCAGCTCAACGAAGAAGGCGCCGGTCTCGGCGGCGGCACCCAAGCCGTGCTCAAAGGTTCCCACAAAGCCTCCATCCTTGGCTCGCTTGCCTCCCAGATCGAAACCGAACCCGACTTCATCACCGCCATCGAAGCCACTCTCGGCAGCCAGCTCCAGACCATTCTCCTCAAAGAAATCGAGCACGCCCCGCAGATTTTCGATTCTCTCATCCAAAAAAAACAGGGCCGCGCCGCTCTTGCTCCCCTCGAATTCGTCGCCAACACCGCCGACGAACGCCAGTTCCTCCCCGAAGGCGCCCTCGCCTGGGCTCTGGATAAAGTGCGCGTCGAAGGCCCCGCCGCCCCACTCGTCCGCCAGCTTCTAGGTAAAACCCTCCTCGTCAAGGACTTGGAAACCGCTCTGCGACTTCGCCCGCACCATTCCGGATTCGCTTTTTCCGCCCTCGACGGCACCGTGCTCACCGCCGAAGGCATTCTTCATGGCGGCCAGACCTCCGACGCCGCCAACTCGGTTCTCGCCCGCAAAAACCAGATTTCCGCCCTCGAAAAAGAAGCTTTCCAAGCACGCGAAATCCTTGCCGGAGCCGAAAAAAAACGCACCACCGCTCACGATTCCCTCGAAACCCTGCGCAACGAACTTCAAACCCGGCGCGACCTCGTCCAGGAAGCTCACCTCGCCGTTTCCGCCTCCCAAAGTCAACTTGCCAACCTCGAACGCGATCAGCGCGACAGCGAAAACAAACTCCGCTCCCTCGAATGGGAACGCGATTCCCTCGCCAAACGCCATGCCACCGCCACCGCATCCATCACCCAGACCGAGTTGCAACTCGCCGAACTCATCACCCTCATCACCAGCCATCAGGATCGACGCACCCAGCTCCAGACCGATGTCGATCAAGCGCGCATAGAGGAAAATCGCCTCACCGACACCCTCGGCGAAGCCCGCATCCGCGTCGCCACCGAGCGGCAACGCGCCGAAAACCTCCAACGCCAGCGCCTTCCCATGGCCGCCCGCGTCCAGGAATTGCGCGACCTCATCGCCCAACGCAAAAACGACATCACCGCCTATCGCGAACGCACCGTCACCCTCGAAGCCGAGATCGAAGGCATCGGCCAGCGCATCGCCACCAGCCAGGAAAACCTCGCCTCCGCCGAACGCGTCGCCGGGGAACTCCAGCAGGAACGCATCGCTCTCCTCACCAAAAACGCCGAAATGGAAGCCAGCCTCCGCCTCTCGCGCAAACAGCTTTTCCAATTTCAAGAAGAACGCGGTAAAAGTGAAGTGCGCAAAACCCAGTTTGGTCTTCGCCTCGAGAACATCGTCGAACACATCCAGCGCCGCTACCAAATCGAACTCCCCCAATTCGTTCCCGACACCTACGCCTTCAACGTCGCCATTCGCGACCTAAAAAAGAAAGCCGAAAAACCGGACCCCGAAACCTTCCAAAACCAGGAAACACCAGCAAAAGATTCCGAAATCCTCCCGCCCACCGAATCATCCCCCACAACGCACTCCGCAATCCCCATTCCGCACTCCCCCCTCCCCACTCCGCAATCCGCAATCCACGATCCGCACTCCGCCCCCCCCATTCCGCAATCCGCAATCCACAATCCGCAATCCGCCCCCCCCATTCCGCAATCCGCAATCCACAATCCGCACTCGGAAGATTGGTCTTTCGTTGAGCGCACCGTCGCCGATCTCACCGAACGCGTCGATGCCATGGGACCCATCAATCTCGAAGCCATCCAGGAATTTGACGAACTCGAACAACGCCAGAAATTTCTCGACGATCAAAACAACGATCTCGTCAATTCCAAGGCGGAACTCCTCGACGCCATCGCCAAAATCAACCACACCACCAAGCAACTTTTTGCCGACACCTTCGAGCAAATCCGAATTAATTTTCAGGAAATGTTCACCGAACTTTTCGGCGGCGGCAAAGCCAATCTCCTGCTCGTCGATGACTCCGATCCCCTCGAAAGCGGCATCGAAATCGTCGCCAAACCTCCCGGCAAACAGCTCTCCACAATCAGCCTGCTTTCCGGCGGCGAAAAAACCATGACCGCAGTCGCCCTGCTTTTTTCCATTTACATGGTCAAGCCCAGCCCCTTCTGCGTGCTCGACGAAATGGATGCCCCACTCGACGAATCGAACATCAACCGTTTCATCAAAATCCTCGACCGCTTTGTTTTGCAGAGTCAATTCGTCGTCATCACCCACAACAAACGCACCATCGCCAAGGCCGACGTATTATACGGAGTCACCATGGAGGAACACGGCGTGAGCAAATTGGTGGGAGTCAAGTTAACGAGGCGCGAAGACTCCACTGGCGCGCAGGAATTGGAAGCCAGCGGCGACACCCCCCAGCCGCCCAGCATCGCCGAAAGTTTCGGCAAATCCGGCAATCTCCACAGCGAAAACGCCTAGCTAATAAACCGCCAGTATTACTAGACTTATTCCCGGAAATAAACCGCAAATATTCTGAGGGAAGCCACCGGGAGGATGAGGCTCCGTCCGCACCCGTCCTTTTTTGTTACGCGCTCCGACACCTTATAGACCAAAATAATAGACCAGTCCCTTAGTTTTCCCTAGTCTTTGAACATCGACCAAAGGACGTCTGGCCCACTGTTTTAAGTGCTTTCACCCTTTAAAAACGAGTTCACTTTTGTTCCGGCAAAATTCCACTTTTGAATCTTCGTCGGCATGCTTAAACGCAAGGCTTGCCGAATTTGGGGAAGTCAGGTATTCTTTAAAGATGACAACCTTGAGCATCACATTTCAGGACGAGGACAGGAGCTTTATCGAGACCGCCATAAAATCGGGACGATATTTGACGGAAAGTGAAGTGGTGGCAGATGCGCTGGCTGAATTCAAGATTCACGAAGAAATCCGCAAACGACGTTTTGCTGATCTAAAAGCCAAAATCCAAGTAGGCATTGACCAAGCTGATCGAGGGGATTTTGTTGAATTTAACGCTGAGGACATCAAGGCCACGGGTCGCAAACGGTTGTTAGAACTTGTCGCCTAATAGTCTCCATGCCCCGCATTCTTCGCTCTCGCGAGTCTCAGGCAGATTATAACGAAATTTGGGATTATATTGCCCAACGTGACATTACATCCGCTGATCGGCTGGTTGATAGTTTTGATGTCGCTTTGGCCACTCTGGCTACCGCACCAAAAGTAGGGCGAACCGTGGAGTTCTTAGGCAAAGATTTGCGCAGCTTTCCGATTGGAAATTATTTGTTATTTTACCGTGC
>JBBRFA010000107.1:0-12023 GCA_038225185.1 Chthoniobacterales bacterium | reverse complement strand
CTAAGTTTGGCCCGAAAGCCTCAAAGGGGGCGATATACTACAGCCCAGGGTAACGCTTTGGGAACCAGTTATTTGCAGCAGTCAGCCCTGAAGGGGCGACATAATCCGAGCCACCGAAAACCCTTCTTAACTTAGCGCCATTCAGACCTGTCCCTCAGTTTTGCTTAGTTTTGAGCTTTCGAGAACGGCTAATAAAAAAACCGGACTGCATGTAAACAATCCGGCTTTGATTATCGAGGTTGAGAGGATTTGTTAGAAAGCAAAACGAACGCCGCTTCTGACGGAAGGGAAGTTGTTTTTGGCTTCATCGACCACGGTCCAGCGGCCATCGGTGAAGAATCCGAAATTTCTTGTTACGCGGTATTCCACACCAAAGCCGGCATGACCTTCGATGAGTGCCTCGGTGCCATCCTCATTATTGACGATGCTTTTGGCACTCCGACTGTTGGCGTTGAAGATGGAACCGCCACCGATATAAACATACGGTGCCCAAGCGCTGACGCCGATTGGTATGCGATAAAACAAGTTCAATGCCGCACTGCCGGTAATGTCATCGCCACGGCCACGTTGGTTCTTCATAGCCTGGCCTTCAATTCCGAGACCGATGTTTTTGGTGAAGAAATAATTTATTGCCAGACCGCCACCGAAAGCGTGGTCACCGAGAATGATTTCATTGGTGGATTCAGTAAATGCGTAAGTGCCAAAGGCATCCACGGTCCATTCGTGGTCGGGGTAAAGCGAAAAGGAGGCTGCTTCGTCTTGAACGACGTTTTTGGAGGTGGTGACGGAGGTTTCACCGGCAAATGCCGAAACACTGAGTGCCGCGATAGCTGCGAGGGTCAATAAGTTTTGTATTTTCATGATATGTATTAGAGTTTTAGGTTTTGGGTTTTAGGTTTTTTGCCATCTTTTTTCTGAGACGACACCCGTGTTTCGCGCCAAATTATTCCGATGGTTGTGTTTATTTTTGTCCTTATTTTATTTTTCAACCAAGTGGCAGGATTATCAGGTCGTTAAAATAAGAAATTAATTGTTAGCAATAAAAAAGATGAACGAGTGCAAATGATACATCATGTCTGACAACTTGATCGCCGAGATAATGCCGGGAAAATTTTGCTGCCCAAGCTATCGATACTGGAGGAATTACTAAACGACGTTATAGGGATTCACTCGGAGGCATTGGGCAGGTCTATTGCTTCTGGAACTGTTCTATACGCTTTATTTTGCGAAAAAGGTCTTATCGCCGATCACCATCCCAAGCAATTCCGGTTTGACGGCCATTCACGTGGACAACTCAAATTCCGCGCTTTCCCGCAGTGCATTCGTCAAGGCTCGATGCCCACGCGATCTGCCAATTGACGAAGAGAGAATGTAGAGTCCGTGGAAGCTTTCGCCAGCCGACGTTCCCGGAGTAGTTCACCAAAGGATTGAGATTGCGGCATGTGGAGTGATTGCTACATGATTAATGAACGTGCAAGAGAATTTGTGGGAAGCTCTTATTCCCCGAGCCTGCTTTGGAAAACCTCGTAGATCCATTTGCGGGATCCGGCAAAGACGCAGGTGATGGTTCGCACGCCCTCGATCATTTCATATTCGAAGATGACTCGGTGCGATCCCACTCGCAGACGGTGAAATCCTTCCTAGTGATCGACCAGCGACTTTAGGTCACCGCGTTCCTGCGCGAAAGTTTTGATGGCGGGACGAAGTGCATGGCGGGATTGCGGTGGTAGCTTGCGCAGATAGTCGAGCACCTCCTGCTGTATCCGCACCGGCATCATAGCTCATCCAACACCGCTACATCGTGATAGATGGCCCGGCCTTCCCGGTGTTTGCGGATGGCTCCCATCGCTTTCGGATCGGCCAAAATCTCCATGGTTTCAGCAATCGTCTCCAAACGCTCGACGGACATAATTACCGCCACAGCCTTACCCTGCTTCGTGATCGTGAACGGATGATCAGCAGCCTCCTGCACCACGGTGGAGAATTTCTGCTGAGCCGTCTTGATGGTGTAAGTGTCAGACATGGCGGGAAGGTATGTCGTTTTTAGAATAAAAGGGAGACTTTCTTACGGATTTTGAGGCCGCCCTTGGTCGAAGAGGATGTTTACCTGCTTCAACAGCTATAGAGAAGCTGGAAGAAGTTTCAATTTCATGCGGCTGGCGATTTTCCGTTGTCGTTCGTCGAAAGAGACAAACTCGCGGGCACCGAGAACCAGAGCCGCGGCCACGTGCAAAATATCGAGGGATCGAGCCAAGGTTTCCGCCGCATATTTCGCAGAAAATTCCTCGGCCTTGTATAAGACGGACGCCACATCGTAGTTCGGCTTTTCCAATCTGCCAGTGTTGATGTCGGATTGCAGGTTCCCCAACGCGGTCTTGAGTTCTGCCTCGGTAATTTCATGGCGTCCCCGTTTTAGACGGAGAGCCGTGCGGATTTCGATCTCGTGAAAATGAGTGAAGAGCAATGGCGCATCCGCTTTTAAAATGAGCGCGTCGGCCTCGGCGGATCTGGGCTCTTCCACGTAAAATTTGAGAAGAACGCTGGTGTCAAAATAGGCTTTCAATAGTCGCCTCTTGCGTAGTCAAGAATCTCGGGAGTGACTTTTTTTCCCACCCGACGGGCGGCAAGATTGGGCCATGCGGTCTGCGCCTTTTTTTTGCGAACAGGCGAGAGGGTTGCGAACGCCTGCCCACGCCGCGTAATGGCTATCGGCTGTCCTTCTTCTATCCATTTGGCAATGCGGGTAAAATGATTGCGCAAGTCCGCGACAGTGGCTGTTTTCATGATAGTGAATGTATCATCTCTAGAAAAAGCGTCTATCTGGCATCACAGTGGGACCAGATCATCGCGTGAGCAATTCATTAAAACCGTTGTCGGCTTCGTTGTCCCAGACCTCGCACGGACGTCGTTCGGATCCTTATTATCAGTTACTTTCTCTCTGTGTTCTCTGTGGCTCCATTTTCCTTTTTAGGCTAAATGTAAACGTCATCACTTTTCCATTTGACCGGGCTGAGCGTTTCGATACTATTTGCTCATGTTCGCTCACGAACGGCATCAAGCCATCTCCCACTTACTCAGCCAGCAGCTCCGGTTGACAGTGTTGGAATTGCAAAGTCATCTGGGAATTTCCCCAGCCACTTTGCGGCGGGATCTGAGCGAAATGGAGCAGGCAGGGCAAATTGTGCGGGTTCACGGCGGCGTGTTACATCCGCGGGCTTTACAGGGGGAAAGTTCTCTGGATCGTAAATCGAAGGAAGCCACCGCCTGCAAACGCGCCATGGCGGCGGAGGCGGCTTTGCATATTCCAGATGGAGCGTCCGTCTTTGTGGATTCGGGCACAACCTGTCTGGCGCTGGCTGGTTTTTTGATGGCGCGTCCGAAGGTAAAAATAATCACCAACTCGGTGCCAGTGCTGCAAATGGCCTGCGAAAAAGATCGCTCGGTCATTGGGTTGGGCGGTGAATTACGTCCGATTAGCGGAGCGCTTACGGGAGGTCAGCCACTTGCCGCGCTGGGAAAATTGCGGGCGGATTTTGCTGTGATCGGGGCTTCGGCTCTTTCGCTGGGGGAAGGTCTTTTTACCACGGAACTTTCCGAGGCGGCGATCAAGCAGGAGTTTATCCGGCGAGCCTCCCATTGCCTTCTCCTGGCCGATGCCCGAAAATGGAAGCAATCGGCCATGGTCCGCTTCGGCGGTTGGTCCGAAGTGCACACGTTCATCACCAACGATCTTTTTTCCGAGCAGGAGGCCGATGTTTTGGCGGCTCTCGGGCCAAAAGTCCTGCGCTGTCGTCCTCTTTAACTTGTCTATTGACCATGAAAACATACCGTCTCAACCGACTCTTTAATCCTAAATCGCAACGCTGCTTCGATGTGGCCATTGACCATGGATTTTTTAATGAAGCCAGCTTTTTGCCCGGCATTGAGAACATGTCGAAAGCTGTCGGCACAGTCGTCGAAGCCGCACCCGATGCCATTCAACTAACCATCGGCCAGGCAGATGTTTTGCAGCGATTGCCCGGACGTTTTAAACCGTCGCTCGTCTTGCGCACCGATGTCGCGAATGTCTATGGCAAAGACCTGCCGCGCACGCTTTTTAGTCGGATGATCAATGATCCAGTCGGCCACGCCATCCGGCTCGATGCCACGTGCGTGGTGGTGAATCTTTTCCAGATCCCCGATCAGCCGGAAGTGACGGATCAGTGCCTGCAAAACATCCTCGCGATCAAACCCGATTGCGAACGTTACGCCATGCCGCTCATGATCGAACCGCTGGTTTTCCAGCCAAACGCCCAGGCGGGTGGTTACATGGTTGATGGCGACGTGAACAAAATTCTCCCACTGGTGCGACAGGCTGTCGAGTTGGGCGCCGACATCATCAAGGCGGATCCCACGGACGACGTTTCGGTCTATCATCGTGTGGTCGAGGCGGGGCGCGTGCCAGTATTAGTCCGAGGCGGTGGCCGTGCCCCGGATGCGGAAATTCTGGCCCGCACGGAGCAACTCATCCAACAGGGGGTGGCCGGCATTGTTTACGGTCGCAATATCATCCAGCATCCTGATCCGGCGGGAATGACCCGGGCGTTGATGGCCATCGTTCACGACGGCGCAACCGCCCTGGAGGCAGCCACATTTATCCGGGGAGCGCGATGAATAAAATGCGTGTCGGAGTCATCGGTGGCGGGTTGATGGGCAAGGAAGTGGCCAGTGCCTTTGGGCGATGGTTTGTCTTGCAGGATTTTCCGGTCCAGGCGGAATTGGTTGCCGTCTGTGATGTGCAGGAAAGCGTGCGCGAATGGTTTCGGCGTGTGCCGACGGTGAAACAACTGACCGCCCATGCGAGCGAGGTGTTTGCCAATCCGGAGGTCGATGTCGTTTACATCGCGGTGCCGCATCATTTGCACGAAAGTCTTTACATCGAGGCATTGCGCGCGGGAAAAGATTTGCTTGCCGAGAAACCTTTTGGCATTGATCTGGCCGCTGCCATACGGATTCGGGAAGTGGCCAAAGAGACCGGACGTTTTGTGCGGTGCAGCTCCGAATTTCCTTTCATGCCAGGCGCGTTGCGAGTGATGGATGCGGTGAAAAACGGCGGTCTCGGACGGTTGTTGGAGATTCGCTCCGGGTTTCATCATTCCAGCGATTTGGACCCATTGAAGCCAGTGAACTGGAAGCGGCAGGTAAAATTTTGCGGAGCCATCGGGGTGATGGGCGATCTTGGAATGCATACGATCCATGTGCCGTTCCGACTCGGTTACCAGCCCACCCGGGTTTATGCCCAATTGCAAAAAATTTACCACGAACGCCCCGACGGCAAGGGCGGCATGGCACCCTGCGACACGTGGGATAATGCCCTGTTGCACACGGATGTCGCGGTGGATGGGAACGATGTTCCCGCGCGTTTTGAAATGAAACGCCTCGCCCCTGGCGAGACCAATTCGTGGTTTATCGAGGTTTTCGGAACGGATGGTGGCGCGCGCTACAACACGAAGGAACCGAAAACGCTTCACCTCTTCGAGCGGGGCAAAGAGCAAGCATGGAACCGTCTGGAACTCGGCCATCAAATGGCGTTTCCTGTAATCACGGGCGGTATTTTTGAAGTAGGTTTTCCCGATATTCTTCTGCAAATGTGGGCTTCGTTCGCCGCAGAACGCGCAGGGGTTTTGGGCCACCGCCTCGGGTGCGTTACTCCCGATGAAGCGGTCGCCAGTCACGAGCTTTTTGCGGCGGCGCTTTTGTCGCACGAAACCAAAACCGTCCAGCTTGTTTTTTAATTTTCCTCTCTATGAAACGCAGCGAGATCAATTCCCTTATTCGCTCGGCCCAGGCCTGCTTTAAGAACCACGGCTGGGTGCTGCCGCCCGAGCCGCGTTGGGATGTGACCGATTTCGGACTCGGCCAATGGCGGCATTACGGTCTGGTCCTGATCAACCTCGCCGAGGAACCGGAGTATTGCGAAAAATTGATGTTTGCCCTGGAGGGCATGACCACGCCCTGCCATACGCATCGCAAGAAAAAAGAGGACATCATTTGTCGTGCCGGTCATCTCACCATTCAAATCTGGAGCGATCTCTCGCAGAAAACCGACGGCGCTTTATTGCCGCTCAAGCTCAATGGCAAATCGGTCACCGCCACCTCCGGCCAGATCCTCGAGTTGCCAGCCGGTCATCGCGTCACTTTGCAGCCCGGTATCTGCCATGCATTTTTTCCCCGTTCCGCAGAATGCATCATAGGTGAGGTGTCCACTGCGAACGATGATTTGAACGACAATTTTTTTACCAACCCCGACATCGGACGCTTTCCCGGGGTGGAGGAGGACGAGGGCGCGCTCGTCCGGCTCATCAGTGAATCCTAACGTGATGTCCTCCCCCCGTTCAGGCCTGCTGGCAGGTGGCAATTGGATCATTGATTTTGTGAAAATGATCGACGTTTATCCGGGTGAGGATGCATTGGCTAACATTGGTGAAAGTGCGCCCGGCACGAATGGCGGCGCTCCTTATAATGTGCTGATGGATCTGGCGCGACTGGGTGTTTCCTTTCCGCTGGAAGCAGTGGGCCTGATCGGAAATGATGCAAATGGCGATCTCATCCTGGAGGATTGTCGCAGCCGCGGGATCGACATCGATCAGCTTCAGCGAACGTCGGAAGCGCCGACCTCTTTTACGGATGTAATGACTGTTAACCACACCGGTCGCCGCACTTTTTTTCATTGCCGGGGAACCAACGCCTTGTTGCGCCCGGTGCATTTTGATTTTTCCAAAACCCAGGCGAAAATTTTCCATCTCGGTTATCTGCTCTTGCTCGATAAATTGGATCGTCCCGATGCGGTGTCGGGCACACAAGCGGGAGCCGTGCTGGCCAGGGCCAGGGCCGCCGGGTTGCTAACCTCGGTCGATGTCGTAAGCGAGGAAGGGCAGCGCTTTGCATCGGTCGTCCTGCCCACGTTGCCGCAGGTGGACGTTCTTTTCGTCAATGAATTTGAAGCTCAACGCATCACGGGAAAAACGCTCAAGACCCCGGCGGGTTTCGACTGGTCTGCGATGCAAGAAGCCGCGCAGGATTTACTCGATGCCGGGGTGCGGCAATGGGTTTTTTTGCATTGCGAGGAAGGAGCCATCGCGCTTGGGAAAAACGGACAAATCGCCATTCAGGGCAGTCTCCAGTTACCCCCGGGTTACATTCGCGGAACGACTGGCGCTGGCGACGCATTTGCCGCCGGGGTTCTGGCAGGTTTGCATGAAAACAAACCGGTCGCGGAATGTCTCTGCTGGGGAGTTACGGCGGCGGCGGCCAGTCTGCGCCACGCCTCGGCTTCCCAGGGCATTGTCTCGCTTGAGGAATGCCTCGCGCTCCCGGCCCTCCATGGTTACCGTCACATCGTCGGCTAATTTTTCATGCACGGCCTCCAGGTGGGGCACGGCGCACGGCGGAGTTGCCCTCGCTGCCTTGGGTGGCTAGTTTGATGACGGTGGCGCTGGAGGCAAACATAAGGATGGCGGCGAAGATCGGGTTAAGGAGGGCGGTGGCGGCCAGGGTAATGCCGAGAATATTATAGGCGAGGGCAAAGGTGAGGATGCGGCGAATGGTCCGGCGCGTGGATTGGGCGAGGGCCAGAGCTTGCGGCAGGTTGCCGAGCGCGAGGGGCGAAAGTTCGCCGTCCGCACTGGCACGGGCTGTGGTGTCGCCTTCGTTAAGGGCAAGTGCGGCGGTGGCGGTGGATATGGCCTCACTGTCGTTAAGGCCGTCCCCGATAAAAAGGATGCGTTCACCAGCTTGTTCGCGGACGCGGATGGCGGCGCCTTTTTCGGCAGTGGTCAGGCCAGCTTGAACAGGGATGCCGAGAGCCTTCCATTCCAAATCGGGGCTGGCGTCGCCAGTCATCAGTTCCACACGGAAACCGGCGGTCCGCAGTTCGCCGAGGAGGCCGCCGACGGCTGGGCGGACGGTTTCCTCGAGCAGGGCGAGGCCGACAAGATCGTGGCTGTCGAAGATGAAGAGTTCGCGATTGGAAACGGTGGTGGTATGGGAGCGAAGGGTGTCGAGGGTGGGTTGGTGCGCCTGGGTGAGAAGGAGAGCGTTGCCGATGGAGAGAATGCGTTCGCCTTCCGGGGTGTCGAGACGCGCGCGGACGCCGCGGCCAGGCAGGGCTTCAAGGGAAAGGAGGTGTTCGGGTGCAGGGGTGTCGAAGTGTGCCGTAAAAGGGCGGGCGACAGGGTGGGCGCTGTGACTCTGGATGAGGGTGAGGCGGCGTAAAAGCGCGGTCCGATCACCGGTGGAAACAAGTGCGCGGAGGTGCAAATGTTCCTCGGTGAGGGTGCCGGTTTTGTCGAAGACGACAGAGGTGACGCGGGCGAGTCGATCGATGAGGTTGGGGTTGGAGGGCACGATGCCGAGGGCAGCGAGTCGGTGCATCGCGTGCGAGACGGCGAGTGGCACGCCGAGGCCGAGACCGCACGGGCACGCGACGAGGAGGACGGAGAGCGAATAAAAGAGGGCTTCTCCAAAGCTGCGTTGGAACGTCCAGAAAAGCAACGTGCCGAGCGCGATGGCGAGAATGGAGGGGAGAAACCAGGAGATCCAGCGGTCGGCTTCGCGCTGCCACTGGGAGCGGACGGCAAGTGCAGCATCGAGGCGGGTGGCGAGACGGTCGAGTTCGCGGTCGTGCCCGTCGTGAGTGGCGGCGACGATGAGCTGTCCGTCGAGAGCGCGGCTGCCCGCAAGCACGTGGTCACCTGGTGCGCGGACGGCGGGAAACGGTTCGCCGGTGTGGGCGATTTCCTGAACGTAAGCAGTGCCTTCGAGAATGGTGCCGTCCACGGGCAGACGTTCGCCGGGGGTAATGAGGATGCGGTCGCCTGCCCGCACTTCGACGAGTGGCACCACGTTTGGTTGGCCGCAGCAGGTGAGTCGTGTGGCGGTGCGAAGCGAGGAGGTAAGGTCGCGCAGGGTGGCCTGGGTGCGATGCTGCTGGCGGCTGAGGATGATTTCGCCGAAGGTGCGGATGGCCACGAGCACAGCGACGACTTCGTAATAGATCGCGCCCGTGCCACTGAGTGTGCTGTGCAAAGAGGCTGCGAATGCACCGGCGATTCCGACGAGAAAAAGCTGATCGAGCGTAAGTCGCCGGGCGCGGGCGGCGGCGAGGCTGGCGCGCAAAATCGGTCCGCCGAGCAGCGCAAAAACGAGCACTGCCGCGAGTGCGAGCGTGCCGTGGACGAGCCAGTGTGCATTTCCGCTGATGGGCTCGAGATTCACGCCGAGACTGAACTGCATGGATAGCCCGGCGACTACGATGGCCAAGCCGAGCCGCAGCCAGCCGATGTTTTCGGGGAAAGACTCTGTGCCGGGCGCGGGCAGGTTTTCGCAGCAAGTGCTCACGGCATTTGCGGAGAATTCAGTTGGGAACGTGCGTTTTCCCGCAGCATTCGCTGGATGGAGTTCTCCTCGTATTCGCTCCATTTCCAATCGCCCATTTGCGCGAAAAGATAGACGATTAGCCAGATAAAAAGGACCGAGTAGAAGTGACGCAGAACCCATGGGGTGCGACGCCAGATTTCGCGCGGCTCAGCGAATTCTCGCCAGATGCCAGCGTGGACGTGGCGCACGTTCATATCGCGGCCCGGATCGGCTTGATCGTGATCGGATTTGCTTCCAGAAGGCGGGTTCATTTGGGAGGGGGTTCGAAGGCTTCGGGCAGTTCGCCCTGGCTGCGTTTGAGCGAAAGCAAATAGGCGACAAGGGCTCGGGCATCATCGGTCGGCTCGATGCGGCGACCGTCGGGCAAGGTGAACGCGTCAGCAGAAGGGTTTTCTTTCGCTGGCTCGAAGAGGAAACGCAAGGGTGGCATGATGGAACCCGGCGAGGTGAGCTGCGGGTCGTAGAGATGGAGGTAATGCCATTGCGGCGAGGGATTGCGGATGCCGATATTGGCGAGGTCGGGTCCAGTGCGCATGGTCCCGAGCAGAGCCACTGTGTCGCGCAAGTAATCCGTCGAAACGGTGCGTCGATTTCCCCAGCCGCGCTCCTGGTCGCTGCGGAAATGGCGGGTTCCCACTTGCTGACTGTGGCAATAGATGCAGCCGTTTGCCTGATAGACTTGTTGGCCGCGGGCGATGATCTCCTGGTTGGTGAAGAAGGCGGTTGGAAGTTGCGCGGCTTGCGTATTGTAATGGCTGGCAGGCAGGAGCACGAGGCCGATCCAGGACGTGGCCAGGGTGATGAGAAAGCCGATGAAAAGGATGGATGCTTTATTCATAGATTAGGCGGGATTGGTTTTGGCAGTTGGACGTATGAAGAGCGTCGGCGTGCTGACAACGCGCACTTTTCCAAAAAGCATCAGTAAAAACGAGGTGGCAAAAGCGAGGTGACCGACAGTCATCAGGACGCCAGCCCAGGTTCGCATTCGCAGGTAAGGTAAAGTGCGGGCAATGATGTCCATGAAGGGCATATTGGGGTTTTGTAAATTCAATCCCTGCTCGAGGCCGCCATAGCTGAGCGCACCCCAATAAAAGAGGACCCCAACCGCGCTGCACCAGAAATGCACCCGGATGAGTGCTGCCGAAGGCCACTCGCGATCCAGCAAGCGCGGCATCATATAGTAGATCGCGCCAAAAAGCATCATCGTGACGAACGCATACATACCGAGGTGCGCATGGGCCACAGTGTAATGGGTGAAATGTGTAATGCGATTCACGGCACGAACCGCGGTGAGGCTGCCCTGCACACTCACAACCGTGTAACTCATCGCCGCAAAGACCACGAAACGTAACGTCGGGCTCCAGCGCAGCGCACCGAAGTTACCGATCATGGTAAAATGATGGTTCACCGCCACGGTGATGACCGGCACGAGCATCATTACGCTGGCCGCCACACTCACGCTGATGAGCCACGCCGGATACGGGCCACCGATGAGGTGATGCATCCCATTCCAGGCATAGAAAAATGCGAGCGACCAAAAGCCGATCATTGATAGGAAATAGGAATGAATGGGTTTCCCGATGACCTTTGGAATGAGGTAATAGGCCGCCGCGAGGCAGACGGGGGTGAACCAGAGGCCGAGGACGTTATGGGCATACCACCAGTTGATTGGCGGTTGTGCGGGCGCGGCGACAGGTTTCCAGACGAGCAGCACCTGCGCCGTCGCGTAAAGCATCGGAAACCAAAACAGCGAGGCAAATAAATACCACTGCGAGACGTAGATATGCCCTGGCGGTCGGCGGCGAATCATATCCACGCCCTGCCACGTGGCCACGGCAAACGCCGCGAGCAACCAAGGAGCTGCGCCTGCCGGATATTCGAGCCATTCCATAGACAAACTGCCACCGCTGAGGATGCCCCAGGTTCCCACCGCATTGCCGATGTTCCAGAACACCGCCGCGATGTGCAGCGACCAACCGTGGCGCAAGGGTGCGCGACAAAGCCGGGACATAATCCACAACCCCACGCCGACACAGGCGCCCGAGGCCCAGCCATAGACCATCGTGTTTAAATGCGCAGGGCGCACCCGCCCGAAGGTGAGCCACGGGTTATTTGCGAGGAATTCGGGGTCGTGCAATTTCACCGATGCACCAAGCGCCAGCAGAGTGCCGAGAAGCAGCCAAAAAATTGCGCTGGCCAGCCAGTGAATAATTGGGCCGCGTGCCGAGGCGTCGATGACGATGCGCTCCCGGCGGCTGCGTTCGATGGCCGCTGGATCGATGCTGGAATCGGTGGAATCAGTCATGTTTTAAATTTTTTTTATCCGGAAATGAGTCGGTGGATTCCCCTTCCGGTTCATCCGGCGAAAAAACAGTTTTAGCACCGGCATTAAGATCGCTGAACTGCCCGGTGCGTGCTGCCCAACCGAAAATGAACACGGTGGTAACCGTAAAGCCAACGAGGATGAGGAGGATGAGAACGAAGGATAGTGTCATGGTTTGGATTGGGAAAGCGCGGGCATGTTGCGCCAGAATAGGTAGCCGCCGACGATCCACCTGCCGGCAGCGAAGACCTGGCGCAAACGTTCGGGCGAGAGGCGAGTGCGC
>JBBRFA010000106.1:0-12371 GCA_038225185.1 Chthoniobacterales bacterium | reverse complement strand
GCACGACAAGGCGCTCAAGCGCGTCCTCACCTCGATGTTCAAAGACGACGCGCAACTCTTCAAGCAGTTCCAGGACAACGAATCCTTCCGCCATTGGCTAACGGACACGGTATTCGGGATGACTTACGAAGAGTGAGACGGAACTACGGCTATGCGAAACATTTGGATTATTCGAAGCCTCTCTCTTTTTTCCTCATGGAAGCGTGGCGCACTATTATTTAATTTGCCTCCGCCAACAACGCCTCGCCGAAGGTCTGGAGGGATGCCTACCTCGCCGCCTTTGCCATTGCGGGCAGGCTGCGCTGGGTCGCTTTGCACACTGATTTCCAGAACTATGAAAAACACGGCCTCAATTTAAAACTATCCAAACCGTCCGATGAACCCGATGCTCTTCTCCCCACAGCAATGAACCACGTCTTTGTAGATTTTGAAAACGTCCACGAACCCGACCTCTCGATCATCGGACAAAAAGAAGTGACTTTCATCCTTCTACTCGGTGCTCGGCAGACGAAACTCGATGTGGCTTTGGTCGAAAAAATGATGCAAAACGTCGCCTCAGTTCAACTTATTCGTCTAACTTCATCCGGCAAAAACGCGCTCGATTTTGCCCTCGCCTACTACCTGGGCCGGGCGGTTATAACCGATCCGACAGGTTGTTTTCACATCGTTTCCAAAGACACAGGCTACGATGCGCTGATCGACCATCTCAAAAGTCGTCACATTCGTGCTCGCCGTCACAATGACTTTTCGACGCTGCCATTTTCCCATCATTCGAAGGTGCTCGCCGCCCCAACCGCTGCCCCTGTTTCCGGGAAAGATGATTTACTGGACCGCGCCCTGGTTCTTTTGCGGAAAAGCACGAACAATCGCCCCAAAAAGAAGAAAACTCTCTCCAGCCAGTTGCTTTCTCATCTCAAACCAGCCACCGGGACGCAAATAGCCGGGGTAATCGAAAAGCTACGTAAAGACGAACACATCAGCATCAGCGAAAAAGAGGCCGTCAGTTACCATCTTTAGGAGCAGAGTGAAAAAATGACTGGCAACTTTGTTCCGGAAAAAGTAAGCTAACGCTATGTTAAGCATATTGGAAATTCCCAGCGTGCGGCGGCAGGCAAAACCAATCGATCTCCGCACCTACCATTGGATGGGGGAAAATGGGTTTGCAGATGAGAAAACGGAACTTTTACGAGGAGTAATCGTCGAAAAAATCAGCAAAAAACCTTTGCACGAATACATCATCGGCCAGTTGCTTGGAGTTGCTCAAAATGCTGTAAAATCAGATCATTTGGTGCGCAAAGAAGGTCCGCTCACCTTGGTTGATTCTGAGCCGGAGCCAGACATTGCCATCGTTTGTGGCAGCCTGGCCGATTTTCGTCTGGCACATCCGGGCACAGCCCGATTAGTGATTGAAGTCGCGATTTCCAGTGAGGATGTGGATCGGGAAAAAGCCGCGATCTATGCCGAGGCCGACATTCCGGAATACTGGCTCGTCATTCCCGAAAAAAATACAATGGAAATTCATTCATCTCCAAAAAACGGAATTTTTACGCAGCGCCGGGTATTGGGTATTGGAGAAACTGCGATTGCGGCAGAGTTTCCTGAATTGACGGTGAATTTGCAGACTTTATTTCAAGGAAAATAGGGAATGCCGCTCCGCTGGCTGGCATCCTTTCAGTTGGGTTATCCTGTGCGATGACATGTGGGTGAACCCAGGGTCTCTAACATCAAAAAAATTGGTTTGCTGGTTACGCGGCTGGAACATCGAAATCTGAATGGGATCATTCGGTGCGGGAACGTGTTTCGGAGGTCCGGTGGCTGGTATTAAAAATGCCGCGCCGATTTCGCAACCTGGTTCTCGCTTGTTCAATGCTCACCCCCCACCCCCCACTTTCGGTCTCACCCTGGGTTATCTCTTTTCTTACTTGAGGCTAGCTTTAAAAGGAATTTTTGGTATCGTCGCGGATTGGTTTTTTACGGTTGCTCGGTTGTCTTATGCCCGGACTCGATTTTTTACAGGATTTAACGATTGTGCTGGTCGTCGCCGGTCTGGCCGGATGGCTCTGCCAGAGCGTCGGGCTGTCGTCAGTCGTCGGGTTTCTCCTCGCAGGGATCGTGATCGGCCCTTTTACGCCGCCTTTTTCACTGGTCTCCGATATCGAGCGCATCCACACGCTCTCGCAGCTAGGGTTGGTGTTTTTAATGTTCTCCGTGGGGATGGGGTTGAGTATTCGCAGGCTGCGTTCCATGGGCCTGGGGATGGTGCTGGCGACGGCGTTGGGCGCGTTGCTGGTTTTTTCACTCACGCGCGCCCTGGGAATGGCAATGGGCTGGACGCCTTCGCAGACATTGTTTCTTGCGGCCATGCTGATGGCTTCGTCGTCCGCGATCATAAATAAAGTGCTGCACGAAATCGGGGCAACGCATGAGCCGGCAAGTCGGCGGGCTTTGACGGTGACGGTGCTGGAAGACGTGGTGGCAGTGGTCTTGCTCACGTTGCTCACGTCCGCCACGCAGACGACGCCGGGCGAAGGCGCGGGCGGGGGCATGATTTTACAGACGCTGGGGTTGATTTTGGAGTTTGTTATCGTGATCGTGATCGTGGGGTTGTTGATTGTGCCGCGCTTTTTAAAGTTGCTCAGTAAATCGGCCGATGTGGATCTGCAAACGATCCTGGTGGTGGGGATGGTGCTGGGCGGGGCATTGCTGGCGGTGCGGGCGGGGTATTCGCTGGCTCTGGGAGCATTCGTGCTCGGGGCCATC
Source organism: Chthoniobacterales bacterium (assembly GCA_038225185.1). Classification (GTDB taxonomy): domain Bacteria; phylum Verrucomicrobiota; class Verrucomicrobiia; order Chthoniobacterales; family DASVRZ01; genus DASVRZ01. Next base: position 9,611 of record JBBRFA010000106.1, on the reverse strand, counting down.
GTGGCTGAGACGGCGCAACGGACGCAGGTGGAACGCTACGTGCAAGGGTTGCGCGATTTGTTTACCGCAGTGTTTTTTGTCTCCATCGGGATGCTGATGGATGTCAAGGAGGTGGGGCAAAGCTGGCTGCTCATTTTGGCTTTGGGAGTGTTTACGTTGGTGGTGCGAACTTTTGCCTGCACGACGAGTCTGGTCTTGATCGGGCATCCCACGCGCGATGCGGTGCGTTCGGGGTTGATGCTCTCGCCCATCGGCGAATTTTCCTTTATCATCGCGCAATTGGGGGTCGCGTCGAAGCTGGCGCCGCCTTTACTTTATCCGCTGGCGGTGGGGATTTCGCTTTTTACGGCGTTGACAGCACCGTTTTTGATTCGGCATTCGGGACGGATCAGCCGCGAGATCGAACGTTGGGAGCCGCGTTTTCTCAAGGAAATGATCGGGCATTACCATGCGTTACTGCGGGAGATCGGTTCGAGGCAGCAAGGGAGTGTGCTCTGGCGTCTGTCGCAAAAGCGGGTGGCGCAGATCGCGGTGGGAGCGGTCTTTGTCACGGGGGTGCTGGCCTATTCGAAGGCGATTTACTCGCGGGTATTTGAGTATCTGGGAACCGATCTGCCTCTGCCGACTGTGTGGAAGGCAGTTTTTTGGGGGTTGCTGGGGGTGATGGTTTTGGCGCCGGTGCTGGCGATCTGGCGTAATCTGGGTTCGCTGGCGATGATTTATGCCGAGGCTTTAACCCAAGGAACGAAGCGGGCAAGAATTTTGCAGCCAGCTTTGCGCACGGGGTTGCTAACGGTGTTTGCCGTGGCGATTTTCATCTGGCTCTGGTTGCTCTTGCCAGTGGATTTTTCGGCCCTCTGGACAGTGCTGGCCATTGGTCTGGTGCTGGTGCTTTTGGTTTTTTTACTGCGCCGCAAGCTAATCTGGCTGCACAGCAAGATCGAAGTGGAGCTGGAGGAGGCCCTGGCTGCGCCAAATGAAAAGGCAAACCGCGATGTGCAGGAATTGGTCGGCCCGCACCACGATTGGAACATCCACGTCCACGAATTGGAAGTGCCCGATGCGGCGGAATGTGCCGGGAAAAAGCTTAGTGAATTGCAACTCCGCTCTCAATTTGGCTGCTCGGTGGCAGGGGTGGATCGCCATGGATATCCACTGCCCAATCCAGCCCCCGATCTGGTCTTGTATCCAGGGGATCGACTCCTGCTCCTAGCCACGCCGGAGCAGATGGTGGCGGTGCGTAAATTCATCGGGCGCACTGTGCCCCACGGCGCGCAAACGGGATTGATCGATGAGATCGAAATGCAAGGCGTGCGGGTTCCGGCGGGAAGTGTGGCGGCAGATAAAATGCTCATCGAACTGGAGATACCAGCCAAAACCGGTGTGCAAATTGTCGGGATTGAGCGCAACGGCCATCGATTGCTCAATCCCGGTCCCTTCCAGAGCATCGAGACAGGCGATGATTTGCTGGCCCTCGGCACCCACCAGCAGATTGCCGCCCTCGAACGCTGGCTGCATCCTTCCTAACCAACACCCATGAAAGATTCACTAACACAACTCCTCAAACAAACTTTCGGCTATGACACCTTCCGTCCCTTGCAACGCGAAATCGTCGAAGCCACCCTGGCCGGGAAAGATGTCGTCGCCGTATTGCCCACGGGTGCCGGAAAATCGCTCTGTTTCCAACTGCCAGCCGTGGCCGAGGACGGGCTTACCCTGGTGGTGTCGCCTTTGATCGCGCTAATGAAAGATCAGGTGGATGCCCTCACTGCCAGCGGGGTGAAGGCAACCTTGCTGAATTCTTCGATCGATAGCATGGAAGCCCATCGACGACGGGCTGGCCTGGATCGCGGCGACTATAAAATGCTTTACGCTGCGCCGGAGCGGATCATGAACGAAGGGTTCATCCAGGATCTGCAACGGTGGAATGTCAAACGCATCGCCGTGGACGAAGCGCATTGCATCAGCGAATGGGGACACGATTTTCGCCCGGAATATCGTCAGTTGGCCACCTTGCGGGAACGGCTGCCGGGAACTCCTTTCCTAACACTCACTGCGACCGCCACCGCACAGGTGCGCGGTGATATCGTCAAACAACTCAAACTGGTGGATCCCGAACTGTTTCTAGCCAGCTTTAATCGTCCCAACCTCAGTTATAGCATTATGCCCAAAAGCAAGGCGGCAAGGCAGGTGTTTGAATTCGTAAGAGAACGACCGAACGAGGCGGGCATTATTTATGTGCAATCGCGTAAATCCGCCGAGGCACTGGCTGCGACATTGGTGGAGGAAGGCATCCCGGCAGTGAGCTATCATGCCGGGTTGCCAGCGGAGGTGCGCGCGGGAAATCAGGATGCCTTTATTCGTGATGAAAAACGCATCGTTTGTGCGACCATCGCATTTGGCATGGGCATTAACAAACCCGACGTCCGCTACGTGATCCATGCCGATCTACCGAAAAATATCGAAGGCTACTATCAGGAAACCGGACGTGCCGGACGCGATGGTTTACCCGCGGAGTGTGTCCTGCTTTTTTCGCGGGGCGACCTTGTGCGCAACCTTAAGTTTCTCGATGAGATGACCGATGCACAGGCCGCCCAGGTGGCCGCCCGGCAGATGCGGCAGATGGCCGATTTTGCCGAGGGCACCGAATGCCGCCGGGTGGCGCTGCTGGATTATTTCGGAGAACAATGGCCGGGCGACAACTGTGGCGGATGCGATATTTGTCTGCAACCGCGCGAGGAATGGGATGCCACGCTCCAGGTGCAAAAATTGTTAAGCTGCGTGCTGCGGATCAAACAAAAAAGTGGCTTTAACACCGGGTTGAATCACGTGGTGGAAGTGCTGACCGGAGCCAACACGGAAAAGGTTCGCAAATGGGGTCACGAAACCTTAAGCACCTATGGGATTGGACGTGATCTGGCCCGCGAGGAATGGGCGGCCCTGGGGCGACAACTCGTTCGCCTGGGTTATTTGGCCACGAGCCCGGATGCGTTTCAGACCCTAACATTAACGGATGCCGGGCGTGGCGTGCTCACCCAGCGGTTACCGGTCATCCTAACCCGCGCTCCAGTCGCTGCCATGGTGGCCAGCACGGGACGCGCCGCGCGCGCCGGGAGCGTGGTCTGCGACGAACTTTTATTTGCCGAGCTGCGCGCATTACGCAAACAGTTGGCGGATGAACGCGGGGTGCCGCCGTATGTGGTTTTTGGGGATCAAAGCCTGCGTCAAATGGCGCGGATTTATCCGCAAAACGAACTGGAGTTCTTGCAGGTGCCCGGCGTGGGACGCCAGAAGCTAGCCGATTTCGGAAACGTGTTCATGCAGGCGATCAAGCAATGGCTGGAGTCTCACGAGAAGGAGACATTTGCCAAGGAAGAACTCGCTTCCCGCCCGGCGCCAAAGATGAAAAGCGAAAACGGGGTGAATCCCTCCGCAATGGAGAGTTTGCGATTATTTTTGAGTGGAAAAAAGATTCCCGAGATAGCCAGGGAACGCGCGATGAACATTGGCACCGTCTCGCAGCATATCGTCCAGGCGATTGTGAATGGAAGATTGGAGGCCAAGCCGCGGGATTTCTACTCTGCGGAAGATGAAAAGCTCATCGCTGCCGCCGCTGCGGAAGTCGGCTACGAACGACTCGGCCCGTTGCACGAGGCATTGGGCGGGCACATCACCTATGAGAAACTCCATTTCTACCGCGCCTTTCATCAGATCAAGGAAGCGGTGAAATAAAAGTCCGCGTGTTTTATCCAACCTTTGCCAGCACTTCCAAGACACGATCCATCTCGGCTTCGGTGTTATAAAAATGCGGGCTCAGACGCAGGTATTCATTCCCGGCCCGGTCGTAACGATGCGAGGCGACGATATTATTTTCGGTGAGTTGATCGAAGATTTTTTTGGCCGGCAACCGCGGATGATGAAAGGTAACGATACCCGTGCGGGCCGGGCCTTCCAATGGGCTGATAACTTCAAACCCGAGTCCGAGCACGCCTTGCGAAATTTGCTCGCGCAAGGCGAGAATACGTTCGCCAACGGTTTCGAGACCGACAGCGTTTAGCAACTCGATGGAGGCTAACATGCCGTAGATGCCCGCTGTATTGAGGACTCCCGGCTCATAGCGTTGGGCCGAATCGACGAACTCCAGCGTGGGCTGGGTAATGTATCGGGGCGACAGGACGTTCCATGCTCCCAAAAGAGTGGGACGCAGTTTTTGAAAGTGCTCGCGTTTGACGTAAACGATGCCCGCGGCCATCGGACCTAACAACCATTTGTGGGCATCGGCACTTAGGAAATCGACATGCTCCACCGTGGTTGGAAAAGCACCCAGGGTCTGGATGGCGTCGAGGGAAAATAAAATTTCGCGCTCGTGGAGAAGCCTGCCGATGGAGGCATGATCGATGCGGTAGCCAGTGAGGAAATTTGCCGAGGCCAGCGCCACGAGACGCGTGGCGGGGGTAAGGGATGCGGCAACCAGCTCGGGAGTGATTTCCCCCAGCTTATCCGGGGTGAGATAACGCACCCGGACACCCAGTCCCTTGAGCGACATCCAGGGATAGACGTTAGCGGGGTAATCGTCCTGATAGCAGAGGATTTCATCGCCCGGCTGCCAGTCGAGTCCGTTCGCAAAAAGGCTTAGCCCGAGTGAGGTGGGGCCGAGCAGCGCGATTTCGCCGGCGTTAGCTCCGAGGAGTTGCGCACATGCCTGCCGGGCACGCTGGATGTCGTGCAAGACCTGGCTAAACTCCTGTTGTTGCAGGGTGCATTGGCGGGTGTATCCGATCATGGCATTGGCCACGGCTTGCGGCAGTGCGGTGACTCCGGCGTGGGCCAGAAAAATACTTTCCCGGGTAATGGGAAACAAGGCGTGGCGTTCGTTTTCGGTGGTCCAGGGAATCATGGGTTGAGAGCGGGCGCGGGTTGGGGCAGGGTATTGCCCGGTTGGGACAGGGTATTGCCGGGGGAATTGTTTTCGTTTTTATTGTTAGGAGCGCGCAGGGTGAATTCCTGAACGATCATTTTTTCGCCGGTATCGGGATCGATGTAGCGGGCTTCGCCATATTTAAAGGTGGGTTCGGGCGGTGAACGATCAATGAACCATTGCTGGGGGAGAGCCGGGCCGTCTTTAATGAGGAGAAAAAGACCTGCGTGAAGCATTAACACAATGGAAAAAATGAGAAACCAGACTTTGCGGCTCATGCAGTGGTAAGGTAGGTAAAATTAGGATTTGCGCGCGCGTTGACCTTCCTGAATCAGTTCCCAGGGAACCGTGTTTTCAAGGCCGCTTTCGTCTTCGTTCATCGGTAGTTTGGAACGAAAAAGAAAGTCGCGAATGGTGTTTTTATGGAGCACGCGATGGATCACGATGCCTTCGGGACATTTGCCAAAGTAAATGCGGTAATCGGTGGCACGATAACGATAAAGTTTTTTGCCATTGCGTTCGATTTGAGAGAAATGTTTTTTATCGAGGGAACCCAGGTCGGCGGGTAAAAGTTGAAACTCGGAAAGTAAATCGAGCTGGACAAGCGTCGGTATGGCAGCCATTTCGGCGGCACTAATTTCGTTGAAAATGATCTGGAACATGATCGGGAATGAAATGCTTTTTAAGGATGAAGAAAAATACGGGGCACGCGTTTGCTCACACTGGTGAGTATCTCCCATGGAATGGTGCTTGCAAGTGAGGCGAGTGCGCTGGCGGAAATATGCGGGCCGAATAATTCGACTTCATCCCCTATCCCGGCTGAATGATCGGTGATATCGACCATAATTTGATCCATCGTCACCCGCCCGAGAAGGGGGCAACGTTGACCACGGATCAGCACCTCTGCCCCGGTATTCGACAACCGCCGATGGTAGCCATCGGCATAACCCGCGGCCACGGTGGCCACGCGGGTGGGCCGGGTGGTGATGAACGTGCGCCCATAACTCACGCCGTGCCCGGCAGGCAAGGTGCGGATGAGGGAAACGCGGCTTTTAAGAGTCATCACGGGGCGCAATTTTTCCTGATAATCGGCAACGGGCGACACGCCGTAAAGGATGAGTCCAGCCCGCACAAAACGGTCGGCATGAGCGGCAAATCGGATGATGCCGGCGCTATTGAGCACATGAGAATCGACTCCGGCGGGAAGCAGGGCAGCGTAATGGGCAAGTTGATTCTGGGTAAAGTGCTCGTCTTCATCGGCGACCGGAAAATGCGTGGCGACGGCGAGAATCTCCAGGTTGGGGAGGGCGCGGATTTTTTCAAAGGCGTCCGGGAATTCATCCGGTAGGAAGCCGAGACGTCCCATGCCGGTATCGATGGCAAGATGGATGCGGGTGGGGCCGATTTTGGAGAAGTGCCCGGCTTCCTCCAGGGTGGAAAGCACGGGCATAAAACCGTGGCGCACGACGGCTTCACGTTCCCCGGGCAGGGTGGCACCGAGCAGGAGTATATCGGCTTCGGGAAGAATCGCGCGGATATCGAGAGCCTCGGCGAGATTGGCGACTCCGAAGAGTGCCACCTGCCCGGTCAGGGTGGTGAGAATGCCGCCCATGCCATGCCCGTAGGCGTCGGCTTTGACGATGGCCATGATGCCGGATTGCGGACCGATTTGGGCCTGGACCACGGAGAGATTATGGCGCAGGGCGGAGAGATCGATTTCTGCCCAACACCGATGGGGAATCGACGTGGCGGAGTTGGTGGAAGGCGAATTCATGGCACGACCAAAGCATGGCTTTCCAGAGCGAGACGGCTTTTCCATTCACGATAAAGCAGCCAAAAAAGGCCGGCCAAAATCGCGCCATCGCGCAAAAAAAGCAGGGCATAATTCGACGTGGCGAGGGCTTTGCCAAAGCAACCGCATTCGATATTCAAGCCGCGGACCCAGGCGGTGAACAAAGCTTGCACGAAGATTACCATCAGGAAAATCAACACCCGCAACGCACCGCTGCGTTTCCAGCCGGTGACAAGCCCCAGGCCAGCCAGGATTTCCAGCCAGGGAAGATAAATCGCGGCCGCAACCGCAAACGGCCAGGAAACGAGCTGATAGTTGGCGATATCCACCGCGAACTGCGCCGGATCGAGCAGTTTAAGCCCGCCAGCATAGATAAACAATCCGCCGAAAATCCAGCCCACCAGGCGCTCGGCGAGACGGCCAGAGGAGGCAGCGACGGCTACAGTTGATTTTTCTGCCATGTCAGCCAGCCCCCTTTTAAAATGAAAACATTTTCCGCCCCCAACTCGCGCCGAAGACGTTCGGCGACGAGATGACTGGTGTTGCACTCCAGGGAATCGCAATAAATGACGAGGTTTTGTCCGGGTTGAAATTGCAGCGCCACCGCCGGGAGCAGGTTGTTCCAGGCATCTTCGTTGAGCGGCAAAGCGCCGGGAATGTGGCCCGCCACGTAATCCCCGGCTTTCCTGGCATCGAGCCACACGCGGTCGGGGAGTGCCAGGGCGGTGTCGAGGGTGATTTCTCCCGGAGCCAACGCTTCGCGTGTCCAGGCCGGTTTTTTGGGATGAAAAATGGCTGTCGGCAGAGCTGGCAAAAGAGCCAGCCCACAGAGAAAAGCGGCTTGCGTCCAGGGTTTCACTCGACTTTAAGCTGGGCGTAAATCACGCGAGGTTCCTTGGCCGGGTAATCCGTGGTGATGATGAGGAGACCGAAGCCGATCTGAGCCGTATTTTTCGGGCGCACCGCGATGTCGTAACGGCTGCCCTCTTTGGCAGTGGCGATTTCGGCGGTAAATTGTTCGTTGGAAACGCTGATCTCGGCAATTTTTACCGAAAAACCGGGCTTGGCTTTTACCGTAAAAACCTGGTCCTTCGCTTCCCCGCCGCGCTTCCAGGTGAGCAGAAGCGGGCTGGTTTCGAGAGGATCGGGAATGTCGATCTGGAGGCGCAATGCGGTAGGTTTGCGGGGGGCATCGGAGGTGGCGACCTGGATGGTGCTATTTTGCATTCCCATGCGTTGTCCGATGGTGAAGTAGGCCACGATTTCGCCGGTCTCGCCAGGAGCGTAAGTTTTTTTGGCCAATTGCGGCACGGTGCATCCGCAGGAGCTTTCCAAATGCGTGATGGTGAGTGGCTTGGTGGTGTCGTTTTTAAAACCAAACCGCGCCACCACTTCCTTGTCGGCCTGGGTCGCCTTGGCCGAAAAATGGGTGGTGCTCCAGGTGAGTCCAGCCAACCCCGCATGAAGCGGCAAAAGTAGGAGAAGCGCAAAAAATTTCACCCCGCAGACTAAACCAGAAACTTCGGGGCGTCATTTCTAAAAAAGAAGCGACGACCTTGCCGCATTGCTCCCTGACGTTAGTAACGAATGCGGATTGAGGAATGCGGATTGCGGAATGCGGATTGCGGAATGCGGAATGCACAAGCATTGGTGGCTTCCCCTTAAAAAGTAACTTTTACACAGGCTTCGGATTGGGTATAAGTGGGGATTAAAAAAATATTTTATCTGTTTGTTTACGATTTGGGCGGTGTTGGTTCATGCTGGCGAACTTCCCGTTTTGGCGGTTTCTTTTACGACTGTGGACGGGGTAAAGTTTGAGAATGCGACGGTAACGCTGGATACCCCGATGCAGGTCAAAGTGGTATCGGATGGCGGAATCGAGCGGGTAAATTTTGCGAGAGTGCCCGAAGAATTGCGCGAAAAGTTTGGATTCGATCTGGAAAAAGCCAGGCAATATCTGGCAGATCAAAAGGCGACGGCGGAAGCCACAAAAATAAGAGACACTACAAATGCGGTGGTGCATGCGCAAAAAATGGAGAAGATTTTAGAGCGGCGACGCAAGAAACTGGCGGCATTGCAACGAATGGCTAGTCTGGAGCAACGATTATTTGTGCCAACCCGGGAAAGCCAGTTGCAAGGAGTAATGGCAATGCGCTTTAGCCAAAAGCGCGGTCCGAGTGGCCCAATGTCGTTGGGAGAATATCAATTTTAAGCGACGACGCAAAAAACTCCATCATCCTAAACACGCCAGGAATGGTGCCCGTGGAAATTCTGGATCAGTAGATTGTTTTTCAAGGGATGGACGATCCTTGCGTTTCGTGCCGTTTTCTGCAAAAGAAGAGGGGCATGGCCAATCAATTTTCCATCAGTTACGTCAGTTGCAACTGCAAACACAGGCCCATGCGCAAATCGTGCAGCTCAAAAACAACGAAATGGCAGTGGGCACACGATTGGCCCAGATCGAAGCGGAGAAAGTAAATCTGGCGAGGCAACAAAATAGCGAGGCAAGCAAGTCGCTGCTTTTGAGAAGCCGCGAGGAGCAGTTGCAAGCAGTGTTGCTAACGCGGTTTCAGCAAAAGCGTGGCGGCAAAAAGTTTACCGCAGACGAATTTCAATTTCTCGATCAGAATACCCTGCAGAACATCACGAAGTTTAATCCTTCGGCGGCGCCTGCGGAGTTAAATCTACCAATGGATGCACTCCGCAAAGAAGAAGATTTGTTGATTGCCAATTTTCGAAGCCTGCAGGCGCTCACCGCGCCGTTAGATCCTCGATCCGGGGCGATGGCTTTTTTTGTAGCGCCGCATGAGCTTGAAAAAACGCAGCGTGTCGCGGATGGGATGAATCTTGCTTTTTTCCTCGCCGTAAATCGTTTTCACCGGGACGGCTGCTATTTTTAAC
>JBBRFA010000105.1:0-12520 GCA_038225185.1 Chthoniobacterales bacterium | reverse complement strand
GGGGCGGTCGCCTTTGAGAAAGCTTTCGACGGAGTCCTGGCGTTGTTTGATTTGTTTGCGAATGACGGCGATGACTTCGGAGTCGTCGAGGGTGAGGGCGGCGCCGCCTTTTTCGATGGCGGCGTTTTTGGTGGCGGCTTTTAGCAGGCGGAGGAGGCCAAGCCGATCGGCGGCTTTGGCGCGCATGGCGTCTTTAATGTCGGAATCGATTTGTTCGAGAAGAGGCATGAGGTTAAAGGGTTAAAGGGTTAAAGGATTAAGGGATTAAGGTGTGATGCTGCGAATTTTGTCTTTTTTGGCCTCGGCTTGTTCGCGAATGCGGGTGATTTCCTGGCTGAGTTGTTTTTGCATGCTTTGAATTTCGCCGAATTTGCCGCGGGCTTGTTCCTTGGCGATTTCTCCTTGGAGAAAGACTTCTTTTTCCGCGATTTTGGCGCGGGCGAGAGAATCGACTTCGGCGAGGGCGTTTTTTTGTTCTTCGGAGAGTGCGACGGTGGGGGCTTTTTTTTCGAGCCGTTCCATGGCGAGTTCGTAGGCGGATTTCATAAGGTGAAGATGGATGGCGGGTAAAAACTCAAACCTGCCTGGCGATAAAAGTGCTCACGAGAGGACTTGAACCTCCACTCTGTTAGGAACACGATTCTGAGTCGTGCGCGTCTGCCATTCCGCCACATGAGCATGTTTTACCAAAGCAACCAATAGACGAAAATTGGCTTTTGAAAACTGATTTTTCCGGGTGTGGGATTTTGCCGGAGGATGGGTTTACGAGATGCGCATGGGCATGATGACGTAAAGGAAGGGGGTCTGAATTTTGATGACACCGGGGCTCATTTCGTCGATGAGATCGAAAAAGATTTCATCGTTGGGCAGGTTGCGGAGCGGTGCCATGAGGAATTCGGGGTTGAAAGCGATGGCCATGTCCTTGCCTTTGTAGGTGACGGCGACGGATTCGCGGGCTTCGCCGACGTCGGGAGTGTTGGCGGTGATTTCGATGTTGTTTTTGCTGAAAATGAGTTTGACCGAGTTGGATTTATCGCTGGCGAGAATGGCGACGCGGCGGACGGAGTTGAGGAAGGTTTCGCGTTCGAGGGTGATGCGTTCGCGGGCTTCGCCGGGGATGACCTGGCGGTAGTTTGGGTAATTGCCGTCGATGAGTTTGGAGACGAGGAGGGTGTTGTTGAGTTCGAAGGCGACCTGGTTTTCGGCGATGGAGACTTTTACTTCGCCGTCGTCTTTGAGCAGACGGGAAATTTCTGTGACGGCTTTGGTGGGAATGATGACTTCGACTTCCTGGCTGCGGGGGAATTCGAGTTCGATATCGACGAGAGCGAGGCGGCGACCGTCGGTGGCGACGAGGGAAAGTTTGTTTTCTTTAAAGCTATGGAGAACGCCGTTGAGGACGAAGCGGGTCTCGTCGGTGGAAATGGCGTAGGCGACTTTTTTGAGGCCGTCTTTGAGTTCCTTCTGCTTGATATTAAAGACGCGGGCGTTTTCGAATTTGGCCAGGGGTGGAAATTCTTCTTCGGGGAGGCCGAGAATTTTAAAGAAGGAGGCGCCGGTGCGGATGGAGGCGGAGTTTTTGGAATCGACCTCGAATTGGATGTCGGCGGTGGGGAGTTCGCGGACGATGGTGGAAAGGCGGCGCGCGGGCAGCGTGGTGGCGCCGATTTTTTCGACGCTGGCTTCGACATGGATGCGAATGCCCACATCGAGGTCGGTGGTGGAGAGGGTCAATCCTTCCTCGGTGGCCTGGATAAGGACGTTGGAAAGGATGGGCAGGGTGGTGCGGGTGCTGACCACGTTTTGGACTGCCTGGAGCCCGTCGTTGAGTTTTTCTTTGCTAACGCTGAATTTCATGGGTGTTGCGGTGTGGTATATTTGGGTGCAATCGGGAGGACTGTTCTTAAGAGGGGGAGATTATGCGTGGAACATCCGCGCTGTCCACACTTTTACAGAAAATTAGCGTTGTAATTGCGAATCGAGCATGTTGACGACCCGGCGCATGGCGTCGTCTTTGGCGATGACCTCGTTTACTTTTTTGCAGGCGTGCAAGACGGTGCCGTGATCGCGTCCGCCAAAAGCTTCGCCGATTTCGCTGAGCGAGGATTTGGTGAGCTGCCGGGAAAGAAACATGGCGACCTGCCGCGGGTAAGCGATGTTGTTGGGACGACGTTTACTGGTCATGTCGGCGATGCGCACATCGAAATGCTCGGCGACTTTTCGTTGAATCTGATCGATGGAAATGGTTTTCCGCGCTTCCTCGTTCAAGATGTCTTTGAGGAGATTTTCGATGACCCCGGTATCCAAGGCTTTACCGGAGAGGGAGGCATAAGTGGCGACGCGCAGCAGTGCGCCTTCGAGACGACGCACGTTGGTGCGGATGCGGGCGGCCAGAAATTCAAAGACCGAGGCATCGAGTTTGATGCTGAGGGTGGCGGCTTTTTTCCGTAAAATGGCCATGCGCGTCTCGATATCGGGTGGTTGCAATTCGGCGGTCATGCCCCATTCGAAGCGGGAAACGAGACGATGCTCGAGGTTGGCGATTTCGCTGGCGGGCCGGTCCGAGGAAAGCACGATTTGTTTGTGCCCCTCGAAAAGGGTGTTGAAAGTGTGAAAAAATTCTTCCTGGGAACGTTCTTTACCCGAGAGAAATTGAATGTCGTCGATCAGCAGAACATCGGCCTGACGGTATTTTTTGCGGAATTTGACGAGGGAATTGTTTTTGATCGCGTCGATGAATTCATTGGCAAAGGTCTCGCTGGTGACATACATCACGCGGGCGTTTTTTTTATGGGATTGGACAAACTGGCCGATGGCGTGCATGAGGTGCGTTTTACCCAGGCCGACTTCGCCATAGACAAAAAACGGGTTGTAGGTGCGGGCCGGAGCCTGGGCGACTGCGATGGAGGCGGCGTGGGCAAATTGATTGTTTGCACCCACGACGAACGATTCGAAGGTGTGCTTGGGGTTCATCCCGGAGGCGGCGGCAGCGACTTCGGGTTCGAGAACTTTTTCGACGATGGTCTGGGGTTTGGCGGCGATGGGTTCGGAGGTGGGCTGACCGTTTTTCGATTCGGCAAAGACAAAACGTAATTTCCTTTGATGTCCCAATACGCCAGCCACAGCGGTTTGCACATGTTGCTGATAATTCGACTCGATCCATACTTGGTAAATCGGATTGGGCACTTGCAGTGTCATCCAATCTTCATCGGCAGAACGGAGTTGAATGTCAGCGAACCAACGCTGATAAGTATCGGCACTAACCTGGGAGCGTATTGCCTCCGAGATGGGGTGCCAGATTTTGTTGAGAGAATTATCCATAATTAAATTTTATCCACAGGGAACCGTGACCCAATTGTCACACAAGAAAGCAGGCGTTCCGTTTTTGTTTGAGGGTGATTGATGCTGTGTCACGCAGAGTCGGGCTGACCTTTTTTGTAGAATGATTCTTAAATAACATGTTGATCGAGAGCTATTTAAGCGATTTTATACACGTTGTAAATTAAAAGGCTGCAACAATGCAGGAAGTGCGGGCTAGTCGTTGAGGTCGAAGCACTTACTGTATGGATGGGGAGGGTTTTGCGCACTTTTTTAACAAGTTATTCACAGCCTTGGTTTCGCCGCTGTTGAAGGCTTGAGATTAAAATTGGAGCGGTGGAACGCCAAGAAAAAACTACAAAAAATCGCTAAATTTATTTCACGTTTTATGCCGAATTTTACTTGACGCTAAATCGTTACATTCGGCCTTTGCAAACGTGTCATCACCGTTTTACTTCAGAACCTGTTCAATCGCTGAATCTTCCAGAAAATCCACCTGACTCATCTGACATTAAATCACGCCTTGATCGTCACCAAATCGTTACGGAGCGTGTGATGAAGCTTCAGCCGCCGGGGGTGCGATTTTTTCCAAAACGTAGTTTTCGTGAAACTGACCTCCGTTTTTCGAGCGGCAACAATTCAAGCACGCCACTCGCTTGCGAAATGGGCGCACGCGTGGGTAAATCGTGGCACAGGCTTTGCAGCGATAGAAATACTGTCTTTCCACAGTCCGACGCGGTAACGGCAGGTCATGGCATCGCTTTTCATCGGGCAATCCGAGGTCGCGGCACGCTTTGCGCCAATCGGGGCCATGCGGGGCAATCCGTCGTCTGCCTGCGCGATAATGAGCCAGCAAATGCGCCAGTTCGTGGCGCAACGTGCGGTCGATTTCTTCCATGCCAAATTCGCGTAGTTTTGGATTAAGGGTCACCAGATTTTTACGGTATTGCGCCAAACCTGCGGTAGTCGTCAGCCGCGAATTCCAGGCCACCACGGTCTTTGAAGCCAGGGGGTCGGCACCCACTTCGCGAAACAATTCACGCGCTTGTTCTGTTAACAAGTCATCGGGCACGAGGCCCAAAATCTCCGCCGGTGCCGGCGCAAAAAAATCGAGCATGAGTTGAAAGCCGCGTTGAATCATCCCCATCACTCCAAGCTGCGTGCCTGATGCAAGACACGGGATAATGCTTCGACAGTTTGTTCGATTTCGGCTTCTGTATTTTGCGGTCCCAAAGAAAAACGCACGGTGGCCGCCGCCGTCGCCTCGGGCACACCCATCGCCAGCAAAACGTGCGATGGCAGCACGCTTCCCACCATGCAGGCCGAACCGCTGGAAACACACACCCCCTCCAAATCCAATCCGATTAATAAAGCTTCACCATCGAGTCCTGGAAAACTCACATTCAAAGTGTTTGCCACCCTTTTTTCTGGATGACCATTCAACTTAGCGCCGCCATTCAAGGCGTCAATTTTTTTCCAGAGCAGATCGCGCAAAAGCTTTTCATGCGCCGCGCCTTTAAGTTGACGTGTCAACGCGTTTCCGAAGGCGGTTGTCATTCCGACCACTGCCGCGACGTTTTCCGTTCCAGGTCTCCGTTGATTTTCGTGCGCACCCCCGAAATGCAAAGTTTGGATGGAAATACCCGCTTTTAAATAAAGTAAACCGGCACCAGTCGGTCCATTGAATTTATGGCTCGCAAACGAGGCCGCATCCACTAATGACAAGTCAACTATTTCCTTGCCTGGAATCTGGATCATGTCGCTATGCAATAATACTCCACGATTGCGACAGATCGCGCTCAATTCGGAGAGCGGCTGGAGCACGCCGGTTTCGTTATTTGCGGCCATGATCGAGCAAAGAGTGGTGTCGGATCGGATCGCCGACCGCAAGGTTTCGGGATCGATCAACCCGTCGGTTGTCACTGGTAAAAAGGTGACATCGAACCCTTCGTGACGGGCAAGATGTTCAAAGGCCTGGAGCACGGCATGATGCTCGGTTTGGGCTGTGATGAGGTGTTTGCCGCGATCCGAATGTTGGCGGGCCAGACCTAAAATTGCCAGGTTATCCGACTCGGTGCCGCCGCCGGTAAAGATCAGTTCATGCGCTTTGGTTCCGAGCAAGCGGGCGAGATTTTCGCGGGCATCGTCGAGTGCGGCGCGGGTGATGCGACCGGCGGCATGAATGCTCGAGGGATTGCCAAAGTGAGTTTCCAGCCAGGGCCGCATAGCCTCGCGAGCAGCGGGCAAAAGCGGTGTGGTGGCATTATGATCAAGATAAATCATGGAGTGTGAGGAAGTTGACACAGAGCGGGAAAAAGAGCACTCGGAAAACTTCTTTTATCTGGGTTGAAAAATCCGGTTGCCCCCATCCTGGTCTGCGGTAATTTCCTGCCCCCCTTTTAATTGCCTCATGGTGTAATGGTAGCACAATTGATTCTGGATCAATTTGTCAAGGTTCGAATCCTTGTGAGGCAGCCAGGCAATGGCTCCGGTAGCGGCCCGTCTAAGACCGCCGATTGCCAATGGTCTGTTGTGGACGCCAAATATTTCAGTGGATTAACCATCCAGCTGCTTAATACTTGCCAGCGGTGCCCGTTTTAATTATTGCCTGCGAGGAACAATGAGCAATTCCTCTTGCCCGCCCTCCCTGATCCAGTCTTATCTGGAGGAACTTCACGCAAAATATCAACTTTTGCGCACCGGCGCGGTCGCCACTTACATCCCGGAACTGGGTAAAGCCGATCCCGAATGGTTTGGCATCTGTGTGGTCACCTGCGACGGGCAGGTCTATCAAGTCGGGGACACCGCGCTGGAGTTTACCATCCAATCCATCTCCAAACCTTTCTCCTACGGCATTGCACTTCAGGATTCGGGCAAGGAAAAAATTCTTTCCAAAATCTGGATGGAACCCAGTGGCGAGGCTTTTAACTCCATCAGCCTCGATCCCATTGGCCGTCCGCTCAATCCCATGATCAACGCGGGCGCAATTGCCACGACCGGTCTAGTCGAGGGTTCCACCACCCGGCAAAAAGTGCATCGCATCCTCGACACTTTTTCACGTTATGCAGGCCGCTCGCTAACGATTGATCAGGCAGTGAGCGGATCGGAAAGTGCCACCGGCCACCGCAACCGCGCCATTGCCTACATGCTGCGCAATTTCGACATCTTCACCGAGGATCCGTTGCCCAGTCTGGAGGCTTATTTCCAGCAATGCTCCATTTTGGTGAACTGCCTCGACCTCGCATTCATGGGCGCGACTCTGGCCAACAACGGGATTCATCCCCTCACCGGCCAGCGCGCTGTGGTGGCGGATTATGTGGAAAACATCCTTAGTGTGATGGCTTCGTGCGGCATGTATGATGCCGCCGGGGAATGGCTTTACAATGTCGGTATGCCCGCGAAAAGCGGTGTGGGCGGCGGCATTCTCGCCGTGTTACCCGGGCAACTCGCGGTGGCGGTTTTCTCGCCCTTGCTCGATGATCATGGAAACAGTGCCCGGGGCATTGCCGTTTGTCGCGAACTTTCCAGCCGGTTCAAACTGCATCTCTTTAATAGTGCGAAACCCGGTCTGTCCGTCATTCGCCATCTCTCCGACGCGACGCGCACTTCCTCGAACCGCGCCCGGCCCTTGGAGGAAACTTCGCTCCTTTCTAGCCACGGATCGCGCATTGTCATCCTGGAAATCCAAGGGCACCTCTCCTTCGCCGCGACCGAGCGCGTGGTGCGCGAGTTGCACAGCCGTGCCGACGCCGCATTTGCTGTAATCCTCGACTTTAGCCGGGTGCAACATCTGGACCTGGTCTCCAACCGCATTTTGCTCGATACTTTTGCCGCCCTCGTCGGACGCGGAGTCTGGGTGCATCTCGCCCACAGCCATCATTTGCCGCTGCTCGTCCGTTCCGCCCGCAAACGTTACGGCGACGCTCTGCCTGCGCTGTTACGCTGGGATCAAAACACCGACACCGCTCTGGAATTTGCCGAAAACCGGCTCCTCGAATCCCTCGGGGAACGACATCCCTCCAGTCAGGCTGTGCCTTTTGCCGCCTGTCAAATCACCCAGGGTTTCACATCCGGGGAGATCACCGCCCTGGAGAGTCTCATGCAACCACGCGACTTTGCGGCGGGCAGCCAGATTTTTGAGTCGGGCGAGGAGGCGGCGGATTTGCTGGTGATACTTCGGGGCAAGGCAAGCATCTCGCTCGATCTGGCTTCCGGGCAGACCTTCCGATTGACCACTTGCACCCCGGGCATGACTTTTGGGGAGATGGCGGTCTTGGATGGCTCGCCGCGCTCTGCCACTGTGGTCGCGGACACGGAGATTGCCGCGCTCTCGCTTTCCACCGCGACTTTCCGCTCGCTGGCTGCCAGTCATCCCGCAATTTTATCGAAAATCCTCATCAACATCGCCCGCTCGCTTGCCGCGCGGTTACGTCGTCAAAACACCGAGATCGTCAATAATTTTAAGTAAAAAAATCGCCCGCTTCCCAGTCACCGGCAGCGGCCTTTGCTTAAGCCGGGAAAGTGAAATGGAACCCAAACGGGATAACTCAATGAGCCTATGAAATCGCTGCGGGTGGTCACTTACAATGTGCATGGCTGTGTCGGCACGGATCGGAAGCGTTCCGAGGCGCGGATCGCGCGTGTGCTGGCAGCACTGCAGCCGGATATTGTTGGTTTGCAGGAGCTCGATCTCGGTCGCCAGCGGTCGCGGGGGGTGGATCAGGCCGGGTTGATCGCGGAGAGCCTGGGGTATGAACGGCGTTTTCACCCCGCCATGCAACGAGAGGATGAACATTATGGCGACGCCATCCTGAGTCGATGGCCCATGGAGATCCAGCGGGCGGGGAATCTGCCATCGGGAAAAAAATCTTTTCTTTGTCCGGAAATTCGCGGGGCACTTTGGGTGAAACTGATGACTCCGGCTGGTCAGGTGCATGTGATAAATACCCATCTCGGACTAGGCCGTGCGGAGCGCCGGGAACAGGCCACTGCGTTGGCGGGATCGGAGTGGGTGGGCGCCGTACCGCTGGATGAACCGCTGCTGCTGCTGGGCGATCTGAATTCTTTTCCAAAGTCCGCTGCCTGCCAGATTTTGCGCCAAAATTTATCCAACTCCAGCGACGGTCAGACAGGTCGATGGGCCACTTTCCCGACGTTTTGCCCGGTGCTCACGCTCGACTATATTTTTTGCAATGCGTCGGTGCAGGTGAAAAGTCTGCGGGCCTTTCGATCTACGGAAGCGCGCCGGGCGTCGGACCATTTCCCCCTGGTCGCCGAGATAATGTTGACCTAGCGGCAGGTGGTTTTCTGTTGTAGTCTGGCGAAGTAGCTGGCGCGTCCGCCTTTCCCGCCCCCAAGAACCCGCCTTATGTCATCCGATGCTTTCACCAAGAAACGCTGGTTAAAATTATCGCTCCGGGGCTGGCTGATGAGTTTTACCGTTTTCATGCTGTGCGTGGCCGTTTTCAGCATCCTTTTTGTCCGGCGCTCACAGGTGGAATATCCGATGAAACATCAATTCGCCGTGAGCGATCCGGCGTTTTTCGGCTCGGCATTTTCGCTGGCCAATCCGGTGCCGGTTGAAGGTAATAAAATCGAGCTGTTACAAAACGGCGATGCCATTTTCGGTTCCATGCTGGAGGCAATCCGAGGAGCCGAAATGAGTGTTAATTTCGAGGCATTCCTTTTCGAATCGGGAAAGGTCGGCGACCGCTTTCTGGAGGCTTTGATGGAACGCGCACAGGCGGGGGTGAAAGTGCGGGTATTGCTCGATGGATTGGGATCGGGCATGAAGCTGGATAACGCGGACGTGGATCGATTAAAGAAAGCGGGCTGTCTTTTTGCGTATTATCATCCGACCAAGTCTTGGCGGATCGATCGAATCAATCGCCGCACTCATCGGCGGGTTTTGGTGGTGGATGGCAAAGTCGGCTTCACGGGCGGGGTCGGTTTTGCCGATCTCTGGGAAGGAAATGCGCAGAATCCGAAGCATTGGCGGGACATCGCTGCGCGGATAGAAGGGCCGCTGGTGACGCAGTTGCAAAGCGCGTTCCAAGCGCATTGGGTCAAATGTTACGGGGTGCCGCTGACCGGGCCAATCGATTTTCCAACGCTGGAGGCCGCCGGAAAGTTACCCGCTGTGGCGGTTGCGTCCGAGTCTTTTTCCTTCGCTCCGATGGCGCTGATGCAGGCGGTGACTTTTTCTTCCGCAGTCAAAACGATCTATATTAGCAACGCTTATTGCGCACCCAGCAAAAGCCAGGTGTCGATGCTGGTGGATGCAGTCAAGCGCGGCGTGCAGGTGCGGTTGCTATTGCCCGGTCATCATATGGATCAGCCGCTGACGAAGGCCGCCGGGCGAGGCGCTTATGGAGATTTGCTGAAGGGCGGCGTGGAAATTTTTGAATATCAGCCGACCATGATGCATAACAAAACCATGGTCGTGGACGGCATGCTCTCGGTGTTTGGCACCTCGAATTTCGACCTCCGCTCGGCCGTGATCAATGAGGAGATCGACATTGCGGTTTACGATGTCGGATTTGGCCAGCAAATGATCGATGTCTTTAACCAGGATTTGGAAAAATCCCTCCCATATACGTTGGAAGATTTTAAGAAACGCTCACTTTGGGAGCGTTTTACAGAGTGGGTAATGATTCCTTTCCACTCGCAAGTCTAGAGCCATTGCAAAAACTAACCGGTAAATAAAATCAGGGAAAAAACTGGCTGGATGCCCGATTCGACAACCAAAGATGGTCACCCACCCTGGGATATGACTAGACGAGCGAGGACTTTTAAAGACGTAAAACCGTTTTGTTATGCGTGTCTGCGACCTCCGCGATGAGGAAACGGCGGGTTACAGATGCGTCGCTGCAATTTTTTAGTAGTCGGCCTGGCTGCCTTTGATGTTTTTCTTCGCGATGAAGGGCATCAAACCGCGGAGGCGTTCCCCGGTTTTTTCGATGGAATGTTTTTCGCCTGCTTTGAGAAGGGCGTTGTAGTTTTTCAAGCCGCCTTTGTATTCGGCAACCCATTCCTTGGTGAATTTCCCGGATTGGATTTCCTTGAGAATTTTTTTCATCTCCACTTTGGTTTTGGCGTTGATGACGCGTGGGCCACGGGTGATGTCGCCGTATTTGGCGGTCTCGGAGATGGAGAATCTCATGCCAGAAATGCCCGACTCATAGACGAGATCGCAGATGAGTTTGAGCTCGTGGAGACACTCGAAGTAAGCCATTTCGGGCTGATAACCCGCTTCGACGAGGGTTTCGTATCCGGCCTGGATGAGGGCGGCGGCACCACCGCAAAGGACGGCTTGTTCGCCGAAAAGATCGGTCTCGGTTTCTTCTTTAAAAGTGGTTTCAATGACGCCAGCGCGGGTGGAGCCGATGCCTTTGGCCCAGGCGAGGGCGATTTTTTTGGCTTTTTTGGAGACATTTTGCGCGACGGCGATGAGGGCGGGCATGCCTTTGCCTTCCACGTAAAGGCGGCGAACCATGTGGCCGGGACCTTTGGGAGCGACCATGATGACGTCGATGTCGGGATGGAGATCGATGAGGCCGAAATGAACGGAGAGACCGTGGCTGAAGAGAAGGGTTTTCCCTTTGGTGAGATTCGGGAGCACGTCGTTAATGTAAACGTCGGCCTGCTTCATGTCGGGCACGGCGATCATGATCACGTCGGCTTTTTTCACTGCATCGGCGGTGCTGAGGACTTCGAAGCCTTTTTCTTTGGCTGCAGCTGCGGATTTGGAGCCGGGATAAAGGCCGACGACGACTTTGACGCCACTTTCCTTGAGGTTGAGCGCGTGGGCGTGGCCTTGGGAGCCAAAGCCGATGACGGCACAGGTTTTATCGTTGAGCAGGGTGAGATCGGCGTCTTTGTCGGTATATACTTTAGCGGGCATGTTATTTAATGTTGAATTGAGGATTGTGAATGTTGAATTTATTCGACTCGGGCGAGGGCGACTTTGCCGGTGCGGGTGAGGTCGGAGACACCGAATGGGTCCATGAGCTTGAGGAATTTGTTGATTTTGCTCTCGTTACCGGTGAGTTCGATGGCGAGATTGCGGTGCTGCACGTCGATGATTTTGGCGCGGAAAATGTCGCAGATTTGCATCACTTCGGCGCGAGTCTCAGCGTTGACCGTGACGCGCAAGAGGATGAGTTCGCGATCCACGTATTGGTCGTCGTGAAAATCCTGGATGTCGATCACGTCGATGAGTTTGTTGAGCTGTTTGGTGACTTGTTCGAGCACGGTATCGTCGCCGCGCACGACGATGGTCATGCGCGAGGTGTTATCGGAGCTGGGGCCGACGTTGAGCGAGTCGATATTAAAGCCGCGTCCGCTAAACATACCGGATACACGAGCGAGAACGCCGAATTTGTTTTCGACGAGAACAGAGATGGTGTGGCGCATAAGAAGGGCCGCAGACTGTGGGGAATTTTAGCGGGTTCGTCAAATAGAAAAAGCAATATTACCAGAATCGATCATCAATGCCGAGGATAAGGAGGCTGAGAATCCGCATTTGGATGCGCATTCGGGCCATACGTTTTCTTTTGATGGAGCAATCATGGATTATCGGTCAACCACTTATTTTGGAGTGAAAACCACTTACCCTTTTTGGCTCAGCCTCAATCCTCCTTTTGACGCGTATTTATCGCCAACGGCGATTGCGCCGCAGACGGGTGGAGAAGAACAGCAGTCCGCCGGTAAGAATCGCCAGCGTGGAGGAGGGTTCCGGCACGGCGAGGAAGACAAGATCGTTGCCGCCAGTGAAGCTGTTGGTGGCGGAATTGCCGGTGTAACTGATGGCGTAGGTGACGCCATCGAAGCTAACCAGGGGGTGCCGTTGAAAAGATTTGCAGAGCTAACCTGATTGGCGAATTGACCCACAATGGCGTCGGTGCCGTCGTTGAGGATGGCGAAGAATTTCGGAAGGGCGATGTTTGCGCCGCCGGGAATAAATCCGGGCAGGCCGTAGAGCGAAGGATCGGGGCGATAACCGTTGATCAGTGAAATAGTGACATTACCTCCGAGGGTCACGCTGCCCGTGACTTCAATCTGGTCGATCTGACTGGCAGTGGCGCCGCCGATTTCCACAAAAATACTGGTCGAGGCAAGCAGGTTGAGATTTCCGGTGGAGAGTTTGCCCGCCCCCGTGACCCCGGCGGAGAGGGTGCCACCTGCCTGGACTGTGACGGGT
>JBBRFA010000104.1:0-12640 GCA_038225185.1 Chthoniobacterales bacterium | reverse complement strand
GAGTGACCGCCGTCTTCGTTACGGGTGAAATTGGCGGGCGCGGTTTCGCGGCACAAATCGCAGTCGATACATTGATCGTCCACGTAAAATTTGCCAATCACATTATCTGAGTATTTGTTTGCTAAGTCTGCCATGGTTTAGTGTAGGTATGGAATTTTAAAAAGTAGTTAAACAATCAGGGCGATGGATGGTTTTTGCAATCAATTTTTGCGATGAGCGATCATTTTCCAGCGATGCGCTGGGATACGGAGGGGGCGGCGCACCCGTTCGTAGTAATTCGTCGCCCAGGCGAGACCATCGGCGGAGTCATAATCGCGATAGAAAACCTCAACTTCCGCGCCCTGGGTGCTGCCGAGGCCATTGATCGAAAAATAGACGCTGTGCAGAAGACCGGTCGCCGGGTTCAAAGTCAGCAAAACGCGGTCTTCGGGCGATAAACCAAAGCCAGGTCGGAGCACCGCAAGCACACGCGGAAAGCTTTTTCCGTCAATCTTATCGGCTGGTGCGGGGAAAAAAGTGGCCTTGCGATCGACCAGATACGGTGTTCCCAGCAGGAAAAGCGAATAAGCGTCGGCCACCAAAGCGGCGGCGGCGAGTTCCTCGGGATCGGACACCTGCCTCCCGTTGCGCCACACCCGGATCGATTTTGGGGTGCGCTCGACGATTTTCTCCCCTGCCGGTCCCGTATGCACCTGGCGCAGGGTGCGCGTCCCGGGTGTCCAGGTTTCCACCGAGTTTTTCCGATATTCACGATCCACCAGCACCGGTTGCAAGCGATGAATAATCGGCGCCCAAGTGCCTTCGTAACTCACTTCGATGGGCCGCGTGACCTGGCCATGGGCCTGCACGCTTTGAGCGACCAATTGAGCCACTTGTTTCTTCGTTTCCTCAGCGGGCGGAGGCGTCTGGCTCAAATCCGGTAAAGTGGAACATCCCGTAAGCAAAGCGGCACACCCTAAGATTGAAAACAAAAACCTACGCATCACTATTATAACGCTCCCCAACCTCCTGCGGTTTTAGAAAAATGGCCGGGGTCTCATTTTTTTCAAACCACTCGCGCACTCCCGCGAGGGCAAGCAGCGGCCAGTTAATGCGATAGAAGTCGTAACGCAGATAAAACACCCCCGGAAAACCAGTCCCGGTCGTTGCGTCCCCGGCCCAGTCGCCTGCCGCGCCTTGACGACGCAGCAAATACTGCATGCCTTGCAAAATCCGTGAGCGATCTCCCTTGTGCGCGGCACACAATCCCATCAACGCCCACACCGTCTGCGAAGCGGTGCCGGGCCCTGGCCACGCTGGGTGGGGTTCTGATAGGACCCGGCGGTATCCCCCCAGCTACCGTCTTCGTTCTGGCAACTTTCCAGCCAGTCGCGAGCCCACAACAACCATGGCTCGCGCATATCGTAGCCTAAAATAGCCAGTCCGCGTAATGCCTGCCAGGTGCCGTAAATAACATTCACCCCCCAACGTCCATACCACGAACCGTCGGCCTCCTGGCTTCGTTGCAGGTAACGCACGGCACGCACCACTCGGGGATCTCGGGGATTGCGGGGATCGCGAGGATCGAAATTCAGCATACTTAACAATTCCAACACGCGCGCCGTCAGATCGCTGCATTCGGGATCGAGAATGGCGTTGTGATCCGCAAAAGGGCACATCCTCCAGCCAGCGATCTGTCACATCCCGATCAAACGCCGCCCAGCCTCCTCCGCGACATTGAAGAAGCCAGCAATTAGCGTCTCTGCCCAGGGGATGCAGGCTGAGCGGGAGATTATTTTTCTTCTTCTGTGAGCTTGGCTTTGACCAAAGTTTCGATTTCTTCGTAAAGGGCGGCATCATTTTTCAAAATATCCTTCGCCGCATCACGACCTTGGGCGAGCTGATTCCCTTTATAGCTGAGCCAACTCCCGCGTTTTTCCACGATGCCTTTTTCCAAAGCCAGATCGAGAAGCGCCCCGGTGGAGGAAATGCCTTCGTTATACATGATGTCGAATTCCGCCTCGGTAAAGGGCGGGGCGACTTTGTTTTTGACCACTTTAACCTTGGTGCGATTGCCGGTGACCGTGCCGTCGCTGTGTTTGATCGCTCCGATGCGCCGGATATCGATGCGCACACTGGCATAAAATTTCAATGCCTTGCCGCCGGGGGTCGTCTCGGGATTGCCAAACATGACACCGATTTTTTCGCGGATCTGATTGGTGAAAATAACGACTGTATTGGCCTTGGAGATCAACGCTGTGAGCTTGCGCAGGGCGGCACTCATGAGACGCGCCTGGGCACCCACGGTGGTGTCGCCGATTTCGCCTTCCAGCTCTTGTTTGGTGACCAGGGCGGCCACGGAGTCGAGCACGATGACGTCGAGGGCGTTGGAGCGAACGAGCGTCTCGCATATCCGCAACGCTTCCTCGCCCGAGCTGGGCTGGGAGACGAGTAATTCGTCGAGATTGACGCCGAGACGCCGGGCATATTGCGCGTCGAGGGCGTGCTCCACGTCGATGAAACCCGCCAGGCCGCCAAGTTTCTGTGCCTGGGCGATGACGGTAAGGGTAAGCGTGGTTTTACCTGAGGATTCCGGGCCGTAAACTTCCACGATGCGTCCTTTGGGAAAACCGCCCACGCCAAGTGCGCGGTCGATTAAAATGTTCCCGGTCGGGATAACTTCGATGTCGGTGATGGTTTTGTCGCCAAGACGAATGATCGCGCCTTCGCCGTAGTCCTTGGCGATTTGCTGGATGGCGAGATCGAGGTTTTTATTGCGGGCAATGATTGCTTTTTCAGCAGCGGATTCTTCGGATTTGGCCATAATGTGATGAGATAAACGTGGGAAAGCGTAGAGTAACAGGCCGATTTCTTTTGGCGAAAGATTATTTGCAGAAAAAGTCGCGCATCGCCTGCGCCACGTCCCCTGTTGACACCAGGCCTCGATGGCTGGAACCTATTACCTAGAAAATCATGCTCTGCGATTCCTGTAAATCCAATCAAGCCACGGTCTTCCTGACCCAGATCGTCGAGGGAAAAATGCAAAAAATGAACCTCTGCGAAGCCTGTTCCAAGGAAAATGGCGTCACCGATCCCACTGGGTTCGCCCTCGCCGACCTGCTTTTTGGCCTTGGCGCAACGAAAAATGTCGAAATCAATGCCGCTGACGCACCTTCCGACGATCATTGCCCCACCTGCGGGTTTACCCAGGCCGATTTTAAGAAAACTGGACGCCTCGGCTGCAGCGATTGCTACGCGACTTTTGAGACGCAACTCGAGCCGCTCCTTTCTGGCATGCACAAAGGCACCCGGCATGTCGGTAAAATTCCCGCCCGCCACAGCCGCGAAGCCGAAATCAACAACCGCCTCACCGATCTTCGCGATACTTTGCAAAAATCCGTCATCGATGAGGATTACGAACTCGCCGCCAAATTGCGCGACGAAATTCGCCAGATCGAGCAAGTCGGCAACCCCGCCACCGGCCAGCAACCATGAAAATAAACCGCCTGCCTTCCCAACCCGGCGACTGGCCACCCAGCGAGCCCCCCAACCAATCCATCGTCGTCTCCAGTCGCGTGCGCCTAGCCCGCAATCTTTCCCAATTACCCTTCCCCGGCTGGGCCAAAAAAGCCGAGCGCGTCCAATCCCTCGAACTCATCAGACCCTCCGTCGAAGCCCTCTCGGCGATGAAAGAGGCCACCTCCATCGCCCTCCACGATCTCACCGCCCTGGAAAAACAAGTCCTCGTCGAACGCCACCTCATTTCCCGCGAACACGCCGCCAAAGGTGTCGGGAGTGCCGTCATCATCAATAAAAAACAGACCCTCGCCATCATGATCAACGAGGAGGATCACCTCCGCATGCAATCCATCCGGCCCGGTTTGCAGCTTAAAAATGTCTTTAAAATGATCGATGCGGTCGATTCTGAACTGGAGGAAAAACTCGATTTTGCCTACAGCCATAATCTCGGCTACCTCACCGCCTGCCCCACCAACGTCGGCACCGGGATGCGCGCCTCCGCCATGTTGCATCTCCCAGGTCTCGTCCTGAGCGAACAAATCAATCGCGTCGTTCAAGGCGTCAATAAAATCGGTCTCGCCGTCCGCGGCCTCTACGGCGAAGGTACCGAGGCCATGGGCAACCTTTTCCAAATCAGCAACCAGACCACCCTCGGACAGAAAGAGGAGGAAATCATCGGCAACCTCACCAAAGTGATCGAAAAAATCATCGAGCACGAAGAAAATGCCCGCGCCGTCCTCGTCGAAAAACGCGCCCACACTCTGCACGATCAAATCGGACGCGCTTACGGCTTGCTTACCTACGCTTATTCCATGACGAGCAAGGAAGCGCTTAACCTCCTCTCCGTGATGCGTCTGGGGATCGATCTTGGTTTTTTCGAACAGGATTACCGGCACCCGGTCGATGCTCTTTTTATGGAAACCCAGCCCGCCCATTTGCAAAAAGGCAGCCAGCAAAAGCTCAGCGCCGAGGAACGCGACAACTTGCGGGCCGAGATCATTCGCAATCGGTTGAAGGATTTTCCGCGGCCCGATTTTGTCAAAATCGCTGCCGGAGATCCTCCTGCCAGTTAATTTCCGCCCCCCACAAATGCATCCACTGGCGTCTCAAGTGCGGATGTAAATAAATGGATGCCAGTAAAATAGGTTCCCCACTCACCGTTACTGCCCATGCCAACTCGCTGGTTAGCATTCTTTTTCCTCACGCTGATGACCGGCTTCCAGGGAGGCCCACGCATCCAGGCCATGCAGGTGGAAGGCTATACCCCGGCGCGACATGATCGTTTCGCCTCGGGTTACACCACCGATCCAGTGATCCATGTCGTGCCCAACACCGACCCTAATTTTATCGGGGCACCTTACAATCTCTCTGGAGTGCTTTGGAACGCCGCCAATCGCAAACAAAGTTTCGTTTTCCTCAGCCGCCGACATTACCTTTATGCCAACCATTTCGGTTCCGGCACGAATCTCCAGTATTTTTCCAACGTCACCGGTCTCGGCCAGGCCACGCGACTTAGCCAGATTGCACTGCCCGATACCGACATCGGCATCGCACGGCTCAATCAACTCATTCCCGCCTCGGCGCAGGTCGCGATTTACCCTCTGCTTAATCTCCCGACCAACGCCAGCTATCTGGGTCGCGAACTTCTCATGGCCGGCTGGTTTGGTCGTTTTGGAAAAAGCGAAGTGGCCTCGGTTCTGCCCGATGGCAGGCTAATCGGCGGCAGTGCAAGGAAATATCTCTTCGAGCACGAGCCTCCCCAAGGCAGGGCCGATTTCGTGCGGTTGGAAGGGGAAGATTCCGGCAGTCCCTCCTTCATCCCTTTTCAAAACGAACTCACCCTCACCGGCAACCATTTTTACATCCTCGACGACGGCAACGGAAACTATGCCGGCGGCGGCGATAGTTTTCCAGCCTTTCCCGAAGTGGTCGGCCAATTGAACAGTGTGCTCGCCGAGGACGGTTTTGCCCTGCGCTTTCGCACCGAGCCAGCGAAAAACTGGGTGGGCTCTTCTAATGGTAACTGGTCAGGCAACTTCAATTGGTCGGGCTTCAGCATTCCTGGCTCCACCCAGGTGGTGGGCTTCGCTGGTAGCGTTACTCAAAAAAATGTTTCCCTGGGAAACAGTCGCACCGTGCGCGGCATCCTTTTTACAGGCTCGACCGGTCAAACCGGTTACACCTTTCAAGCCGGGCAAACTCTCACCATCGGCTACGTGGGCATTCGCAACGACGCGCCTGTCAATCAGACTTTTAACAACACCACCGCCCTTGGCGGACACCAGCACTGGACGGCCTCCGGCGGCAATCTTACTTTCGCCGGGCCAGTCATTTTATCCTCCCACACTCTCAGTCTGGGTGGTTCGCAGGCTATTTTTCTTAATAATTCCATCACCGGCACCGGGGGACTTTCCGTGCAGGAAGGAATCACCCGTCTCACCGGCACGGCTTCCCACACGGGCGCTACCTGGCTCTACGGCGGCACGCTGCATCTGCTCGGGCCCGGACAACTCCCCGCCGGCACCCCGCTCGTTCTCGGCGGCGGAACATTGCTAGTCGATGCCACCGATCAAACGACCGGCCCTTTGCGGTTGCTGGACGATTCCATCATCCGTTTCCAGGGCGGCTCGGCTTCGCTCATATTTTCCTCCAGCTCCGCGCAAACCTGGATCCCTGGAAAACTTCTAACCATCGCGAACTTCAACCCGGCCGCGCATCATTTACAAATCGGCAACGATTTTAATTCGATCACACCTGGCCAAAGAGCGGTCATACGTTTCGCAGGCGTCCCGGCTTTTCATGCCGGAGCAGGTGTTTTACGTCCGGCAGATGCCTTTGAGCAATGGCAATTGCAATTTTTTCCCCAGGAAGCAGGCAACCCCGCGACCGAGGCCACTCTCTGGGGAGGCCAGGCGCAACCAGCGGGCGATGGCGCACCGAATTTATTGAAATACGCCCTTGGCCTGCCCCCCACCCAGCCGGTTGGCGATCAGCTTCCCGCTGCCGAAATCAGCAGCGATGGTTATTTGCAAATCGCCATCCCGCGCAACCCCGTGGCGACAGATGTGAACATCATCGTGGAGAGTTCCCCGGATTTATTGGAATGGAAAAGCGGCGCCGGAAACGTGGTGATTTTGCAAGATACTTCCATACTGTTAGTCGTGCGGGACGCTGTGTTAGTGGAAGCGAGCGAGGCAAGGTTTCTCCGCTTCCGGGTGGTGCCGGATTAAGCCTGCAAAGAAGGAGTTTTTTTAACGTTTGCCGTGGCGTCCGAACGACATGCCGCGTCCGGTGCGCACGCCCCGCACCGCGGTGCGACTGCTGTTGCGTGCCTCGTCGAAAAGCGCGGTGTAAAGGTAAGGGAAGCCCTCCAATTTTAGGCGCGACACTTTTTTGCCGATGAAGCGTTCGATATCCTGCATGGCGCTCACTTCCTCGGCACAGACCAGGGTGAAGGCGTCGCCCACGCGTTCGGCGCGTCCGGTGCGTCCGATGCGATGCACGTAATCTTCGGGATGTTGCGGGATGTCGTAATTGATGACGTGGCTAACCCCGGCGATATCGATGCCGCGGGCGGCGATGTCGGTGGCGACCATTACCTCGTATTTGCCCGATTTAAAGCCTTCGAGAGCTTCGATGCGTTCGTTTTGGGTGCGATTGGAGTGGAGCACAGCGACGGAATGTTTTTCGCCTTTGAGCCGGGCCGAGATGGCGTCGGCCCCATGTTTGGTGCGGGAAAAAATTAGCACGCTATCGTAATTGGTGCGGGCGAGGAGGGCGGAGAGAAGATCATATTTTTGATCGCTGGCCACCGGATAAAAGGCGTGGGAAATGGTCTCGGCCACGGAACGACGCACCCCGATTTCGATAATTTCGGGATCTTTAAGAACCCAGGTGGTGAGGCGCTCGATTTCGGGCGGGAGAGTGGCGGAGAAAAACAGGGTCTGACGTTGCGCGGGGCAATGACCGATGATTTTGCGCACATCGGGCAGGAAACCCATGTCGAGCATGCGATCCACTTCGTCGAGGACGAGAATTTCGATGCTGGAAAGATCGATGCTGCCCTGGCCGACGTGATCGAGGAGGCGTCCGGGAGTGGCGAGGAGCACATCGACGCCCGTTTTAAGGTCTTCGCGCTGTTTGCCGTAGCCGACGCCGCCGTAGATGGAGGTGACTTTAAAGTCGGAAAAACGCGCATAATCGCGGAAAGCGGTCTCGACCTGGAGAGCAAGTTCGCGGGTGGGTTCGAGCACGAGGCAACGCGGAGCGGGGCGATGCGAACCCAGCCGGGTAAGGATGGGAAGGGCGAAGGCGGCTGTCTTGCCGGTGCCAGTCTGGGCGGAACCAATGAGGTCGCGTCCGGAGAGAACGATGGGGATGGCGCGAAGCTGAATGGGGGTGGGATCGGTGTAACCCATGGCATCGACGCCTTGGACGACAACCTCGGAGAGGTCTAAATCTTTGAAACTCATAAATGGGAGACGGTTCTTGAAGACAAGAAACGGTCTCCACGGTTGACTGGGAAGGATGCGCCTGGATTCAGGAAATGAATTGGGGCACGGATTTCCGGGTTTTGATTATTCTTTGACAACTTCAAAGACTTCTGCGGTGCCGGAATCTCTTTTGACGGCCACGATGCCGTTAATGGCGCTTTCCTTGGTTTTATAGCCTTCGCCGGAGGAGGCGATGGATTGTCCGTTACCGGAAACCAATTTCCAGCGAAATTCGCCGGCTTTGTCTTTGGTGATGAGAAATTTTGCCATGTTTTTTTTTCGTGTTTACAGCGCAAATGTAACAGAAAAAAGTTATTTGACCACACCGATTTCGGCGCGGCGATTGAGGCCCCAGGATTCTTCGCCGGAGCCGGTGCTGGCGGGCATTTCCTCGCCGAAACTCACCGTCTGGATGGAAGAACCACTGGCCCCAGCGGAAATAAGGTAGCTGCGCACAGCCTGGGCGCGTCGTTCGCCGAGGCTGCGATTGTATTCCTCGGTGCCGCGTTCATCGGTAAAACCAGCGACAATGATGGTGCTGGAGCCGGAGCTAAGGAGGCTGGCGACTTCGTCGAGTTTGGAGGATTCGCTCGAGGAAATGTCGGTGCTGTCGTAGCCGAAGTAGATCGGTTGGAAGCGGGATTTATCGACATTATCGCTGAGGAATGAGGAACCATCGCCCGGGCGGTCGGGCAGGGGGGTGCCGCTGACGAAATCGCCATCGACTCCAGCGAATTGATCTTTGTTTTTTTTATTGGCGCAAGCACCCAGCGAAAGGGCAAGCAGGGCGATGCAGGTGCAACGAATAAGAGAGGAGATGGATGTTTTCATGGTGAGTTAACGTGAGGCGGTGGGTTCGGAAATTTTGCCCAGACCAGAGATGATGCGGGTTTTTTTGCCATTTTGAGTATCGAGCAGATAGAGGGCGCTGTCCTGGGCAAAATAAAGGTGGCGCGAATTCCGGGTCCAAATGGGGTCCTCGGCATCGGCTCCGCTGGTGGCAATCCGGGCACTGCCAGAGCCAAGGTTGAGGACGGCCACGGCAAAATTACCGCTGCTACGAACGTTGAAAGCAATTTTTTTCCCATCAGGCGACCAACTCGGCTCGGTGCAATAGCCAAACCCGGTGGAGATGCGGCTGCCGGTGCCGCCCCGGGCGGATATGCGATAGAGTTGAGGCTGGCCGCCGTTGTCGAATGAATACACGATTTCGTCGCCATCGGGCGAAAAAGAGGGGGAGGTTTCGGAAGCGCGGGTATTGGTGAGGCGACGTCCGCCACCGCCGCCGAGGCCGATGAGATAAAGCTCGGGGTTGCCGTCCTTGCTAAGGGTTGCGGCGAAAGAGCCACCGCCAGGGGCGAAAGAAGCGCCGGAATTTGTGCCCGGCGATTTGACGATGCGATTGCGGGCACCGTTGCCGAGATCGATGCGATATATGTCGGCGTAACCACTTTGGTAACCCGTGTAAAGCAGGGTGCTTCCATCGGGCGAAAGTGCCGGGCTCACGCTGATGGAACGGTCGCGGGTAAGCTGGCGGACGTTGGCGCCGTCGTAATCGGAGGTGTAAATTTCCTTGCGCCCGGAATTATTGGCGACGAAGGCGATTTTCGTGGTGGCGAATCCAGCCAGACCGGTAATGGTTTCCACGATGTCGTCCGCAAATTGATGAACAATCTGGCGGCGATCACCGCTGTAGGTTTTTTCGAGCACGCTGTTGCCGGAGCGATCTACGACGGAACCCTGGAGGCTGCTGCCCGAGCTGGTGCCAGTGATGGTGAAATTAGCGGTATCGGCTGCGCCCACGGTAAATGCGCCGGAGAGAGTAAGGTCGTTGGTCAGAATGTTGGTCGCCGAGGCGCCATCGCTGCCCGAGATGCCGGCGATGTGGGCAAAAAGCTGGGCTCCTTTTTGGACGGTGATGGTGGCTGGCTCCTGGGCGTTCGTCACGCTGGTGGAAAGAAGGGCGACGAGCAGGGCAAAAAATAAAACAGCGGAGCGGAACATGACAGGAAAGAATTGTCCTATGGCTAAGGGATGCACAAGGAGACGTCAACCCGGAATGGTTTATTCACGCGAAGCAAGCCAGCGTTTTTGCCAGCGTTTCGGAGGGTTTTTCTGATTGGCAGACTGGTAATTCACTGTGGAAAGTAGTAAATGGTCATTTTAGAGTGACGTTGACGGGTCTCAATCACGCGGGTTTCCGGGGGAAAAAAATCAGCGGATAATTTGGGATCGTTTTGGCGGCATTTGGCATCGACGACGATCAATTTGCCTTCCAAAAAAGCATTTTTATCAAATGCCTGCACGGTCGGGTAATCGGAGGAGACATATTTGTTAATGTGCTGTCGCTTGGGTGGGTATTGCCAGATTGCGGTGCCTTGAGGAAACGTTTTCTCTATTTTACGCGCTGTCTCCAACCAGCTTTCGATGGGTCGAAATCGACGCGTCGAACGCACGAACAGAGTGGTGGTGCCAATGGCCGCAAGCAGCAGCAAAGCCAGCCATGGGATGCGCAGTCGCTGCGGTAAAAGGGCAAGCAAACGTTGCGCAGCCGCCATTGAGGCAAATAAAAGCGGGGCCGCTACAAAAGCCGTGGTGCGAACGAGCGGTGTTTTTATCACCAGACAACAAGCGAGAAAAATCAGGATGGCTCCGAGCACAACCAAGCTGGCCCGGGTGGTTTCGTCACGTTTTCCAGGGCTGAAATAGTGAGCGGCAAGGAGGCTGGGAAAGAGAAGAAGAACCGCCATGGATTTAGCCTGGCCGTTCAAAAGATAGTTATTAACAGTGTCTCTCACGGCCAGCAGGCTGGCATATTGTTCGCCCCAAAGATTGGAGTAATCGGCGGCATTGGTGCGCATTTGCTCGATCACTGGAAGATAAAGCAAAAAGACCAAAAGATGAGTCGCGACACCAATGACGATCCAGCGCCAGTCGCGGGAAATGATTAAAAAAACGAGCATCATCCCGCCGCCAAAAGCGAGATAAGTCGGCACGGAATAGGTTCCCAGAGCGGTGATTAACCCGAGCGCAAGCATCGAGGGCCACGGTTTGCTGGACGAGCGAAGGTAATTTTGTGCCAGCCAACAGGAAAGTGCGGCTGCCAAAAAGGTGAATCCGTAGCCCCGGGCCTGAAGGCAGAGCTGCAGTAGGCCTTGGTTGAGCACAGCCCACCAGACGATGAAGGCGCCAGCCCACCATTGGCGATTGCGGGCAAAACAAACATACAACGCGCCCAGGGCAGCGGTGGTGGCCAGGAAACTCCAAAAGCGGGCACGTCCGGGTAGAAAAGGATTCTCTCCCTGCGGAGTGAGGGCGTTGATGAAATTAAAAAAACATGGTTGTTCGGAGCACCATAGTTAGTCACCGCATTATGCCACCCCAAGCTGCTGAAGAATTCAACGGTCACCAGTTCATCCTGCCAGAGGGAGCTGGTGGCCATGAATTGATAGAGCGGAACCGCATGCCAGACCGCTAGGAGAAGGATGGGGAGTGTGAGAAAATAAGAAATCCGCGAAGAATCGAAAAAATCGACTGCGATCTGCATTCGATTTTTTGAAGAGTGAGACATAAAAATCAAAGACTTTTATACAGGGTTGGGCTTGAGGTGGAAGAGGTATTACGCGTAAAGGCCCTCTCAAGTAAATGGTTTTCATTGTGCGCCAACCAGCAACGACTCGCTGTCGAAAGCCTAATCGACCAACACGTCTTCAATTTCAACCAATAGCAGGAAACCTGATTGATGTTCGTGGTCTGCCAATAAGATCGACTCCGACTCCGCTTAATCCCGCTTTGAACTCTTCTCGAAAATAACCTGCAAAACCTCAGACAGATTGAAACCACGAATGGACACCAATCGACACAAATTAAATCAGTAGATAAAAACCTTTTGCCCTCCATTCGTATTTATTTGTGTCCATTCGTTGTTAAACCAAATGCAGTGAATACCTTCTCACATGGTTCGGACCTACTCAACAAAAGACCTGTCCCTTAGTTTACGTCGTTCCTTACTCAACAAGGACCTACTCAACAAAAGACCCGTCCCTTAGTTTACGGCGTCCAACAAGGACCTACTCAACAAAAGACCCGTCCCTTAGTTTACGGCGTCCCTTTAGTTAAATTAAGGGACAGGTCCTTTATTGAAAAAAGAGTTGCGTTGGTTTTTTGAAGGCGCTATTGATCATTCCTATGCGACAGAAACGACTTAAAGCTGCTCCTCACCTGGAGGTTTCTTATTACCACTGCATCTCGCGCGTCGTGGGTCTTTATTAAGGGACAGGTTTTTTATTAAAAAAAAGAGTTGCGCTCGTTTTTTGGAAGCGCTATTGATTATTCTCATGCGACAGAAACGACTCAAAGCTGCTCCTCACCTGGAGGTTTCTTATTACCACTGCGTCTCGCGTGTGGTGGATCGGCAATTCATCTTTGGCGATGCCCAAAAAGAATATTTCGTTCGACTCATGCGGCTCTATGAAACTTTCTGCGGCCTGCGCCTCATGACCTTCTGTGTGATGTCCAATCACTTCCACCTTCTGCTCGAAATACCCAGGCGACCCGATGGTTTTTTCCTCTCCGATGATGACCTTCTGGAACGTCTCAAGCCTGTCAACAGCCCCCTGGAAATCAACACTTTACGAGAAAAACTTGAT
>JBBRFA010000103.1:0-13002 GCA_038225185.1 Chthoniobacterales bacterium | reverse complement strand
GGGTCACGCAGCCTGGCGTTGAACCTGTTTCCGCTCTTGGGCTCAGGCTTGCGGGGTGATGTCTTTGATCTGCCAGTTGGTCATCGTCGGCAAGCGCGTGAGCACGTCGCGCAGGGTGGCAACCGGGTCGATCTGCTGGCGGCGGCAACTCTCGATGATGGTGTAAATGATCGCACTCCGCTCCCCAGCTCCGGCGTCGCCAATGAATAACCAGTTTTCAGATGGCTGCCAATAAAACCGCAACCGCAAGTGATTAAAATCTTCACGGAAATGGTATTCGCTGCAGCAACTTTTGCGCGGTATGGCTAGACGGTTCGCGGTAGAGAGGATAACATGCACCGACTGTCTCGTCCACCTTGGCGCAGTCTAGAAAAATAGCACCACCCAGTCTGGATTCAGCTTCTGGAGTAAGGCAAACGCGCTGCTGATTCGCGTTGTTCTGCTGCGAAGAAACAAAATTCACCCCGCGCTCAAGAAGACGACTTGCACCCCGCTCCCCCATTCGATAGTAGCTCATGGTCTCGCCTTCCAAACCGGGAACAATCGCTTTGACGATGGTTGGTCCGTCAGTCATTTCTGGACTGGCATCGTAGTAATAAACGGACAGTCCAGCCGTCTTTAAGCGCCGTGCGAGGTCGTCCATCCGATCCCTGGCGGAGACCACTGCCTTGTCTGGCACGCTCGGTAAATCTGTAAAGGCGACGCGGGATTTTTTAGAAAAAACCGTGTTGGCGAGAAGCTCGCGCAATTTTGTTTCGGAAAGAGCAAGCCACCGGGCCATTTGTTGCACGGCGCGTGGTTCCTCGTTCGCTGGATCCGCCACGTCGATAATCGTGCGCTGATAATGCGGCGAAGTGAGCTTGGAAATCTTCTCCAACGGCCCATGCATGAATGCCTTTCTCGCCCGGGAGGCCGTGTATTCGAGGATGGCTTTGCGCAGGGCACGCTCGCGATTGGCGTGGACGGCTTCTCCACAAGCTGTGGCCATGAGTGGAAACGGCTCGATCTGACCACTGGTGTTTTCGGCAATAACATAGAGATTAGCGAGCCCAAATTCGGTTGAAGCCAACTTCGGTCGCACCTTCAAACCGTGCCCCAAAAGTTGATCGATCAGAGCCTTGACTCCAAGGTCCTCCAGAGAATCCAGATCAATGTCAATCCCGCGATCCATGGCGCGAAAAGAGGTGCAATTTCCATCCCGCTGCAATAACTCCAAGACGGCATGCGAGAGAGCTAGTTCGAGGTTGATTCCTGCCCCCAAACCGCAGGTAATGGAAGGAAAGAGCACGGCGGAGGCAAGCCCGGAGGATTTTGCGAGGGTGGAATTGGTTTGATAACTTGCCCCGCCGATGGCAATGCATTCCCGGGGTGCCCAATGCATTTCTTGCGAAGGCCAGCGCCGGACTGGCACCCAACGCAGGAGTTGATCCTCGTGATAAGTGGATCCAGCAGGCAGGCAAAGGGTTCGTGGATCGATGACGCTTGCAGCACCGTGCGCCGCCTGCATTTGTCGGAAGCTGAATCCATCCCAACCTGTGCCAACGGCTAGTTCGCGCGAGGTGTGAAGAGTTTCCGCCATTTCTCCCAAGGCTCCGACAGAGGCTTCTGCCGACGTGGCCCCGTAACCAAAACCATCGTTGTTAAAAACGCCGTTGACGCAGAGCGACACGACTTTGATCTCCATGCCAATGCGATCCAGCGTCGTGAGATCAAATTCAAAAAGGTCTCCTGTTTGCAGACTGGATCGATAGACGGAGATCGCGTATTCCAACTCGCTGGGAGTCGGGCCAATGGGAGTATTCATAGGTTTGTCAAAGGAACGAAATTCGGGTGCGGACGGGATTGGGCGAGACGACGAAAAAGACGGATCGTTTCAGCAGTTCCGAAATTGGTTACCTGCTCGAAAGGCGTAAAGGTGGAGGTAAATTCCAGCGCGGAGAAAACGTCGAGATAACGTTGCGCTTCCGCCGGGGTCAACGGCACGCCACGGACAAATGCCTTATGCGTCGAGACGCTATGGGCATGTCGCAGATTTTGCGGATCGAGAGTAAACTTCATCGCATCGCCGCAGCATAATAGCGACCGTGCAGCATCGTGTAAAACGGTGTGCCCTGGAAAATGAACCCCCGTTCGGAGCAACGTGATCCCATGAGTAATCTCGATTTGCTCATCGAACGGCCAGGTCACTTGCAGAGCGGCACTCCAGGAAAAATCTGCGGGATGCAAAATCAATTCGGGCTCAAAAAAATCCTGCAACTGCCAGAGTGCCCCGTAAGAATGCGGATGCGATGCGGAAAGAAATTGGACACCGCCTCGCCGCGTTATTTCCGCCAACGCTTCGTCGCTGTAAACGGCCGCACCCTCAAAGCAGACATTCCCCGTGCTGGTGGAGAGAAGATAGGAATGGGATCCGATGCCTTCGACCGGCTCATTCCAAAAATGAAGCACGCCATTTGGTAATTCCTCCCAGTGCATTGGGTAGGCGGTTTGGGCCTCTTCTAAAGTATAGAAACTCCAGCCTTGCAAGGGAAGCACGTGATGGGCGTCGAGACAGAGGGGGCAGACGGGCGGCGTCATAAAATAGCGCTGCCAGAATCCACAGTTTCGGCAGACGTAAGCAGGTAGTTTGAGCGCGGGAGCGAAAATGGCGAGGCCGGGCATGGTCTGTTAAAAGTGTTGAATCCAGAATGGAAATTGTCGCCATCCCTCCGTCAGAAGTTTTTTCATCTGAGTAACGCTACCAAATTGAAACGGAATTTGCGTAGCGTAAGCCGAGGCTGCGACGAGCGCCCGCTCCGCTTGCGGCTGAATCATTTGCGGCTGACCCCAGGATAACTGCTGGAGGTCTCGAATTTGCTCACGGGTTTGTAAACCATTTTTCGCAGCGTAAGGTTGGTCGATGTAAAAGCTAACCGGCTCAGAACACACCATCTTTCGAGCGAGCGTTTTCAGGATCTGATGATCGACATGATTACCGATGGCCAATGGGAAAAAAATTCGGTCCGGACGACAGTGCCCGATAATTTCCCGCAGCCAAAAGGCTATCTCGTGGCCGACGGAATCTTCTGGCCGCACATCGCCAAAAAGCATTTTTACATTTTCATAACCCCGATGCGGCGCCTCTCGAAATGGCCCATGGAAAAAGTTCACGACACCAATCGTCTCCGCCCATTTTTGATCTTCCGCGCGGCGGATTGCCATGTAATCGGTCTCTTTAGCCAGGCCTTTGTCCAATTGACAGGCCAGCGCGAATCCCGTCGGCGATTCCACCGTCGCAGTGAAGACGGTCGCAACATAGACCTCCGCGTGCCCGGAGAACGCCGGTCCACAGGAAAACGCCACATCATCAAGATGGGGAGCAACGAAAAGCAACTTTTCGGTTTTCATTAGAGAAGATGTGGAGTGACTCGGAATCGGCACGTCAGATCGGCATCCGCCAGCGTGCTCTCGGGCGGGTAGCGATCCGTCCAGCCGTTATTGGGTTTATGGCCGACGACGCGAAGGTAGGATTTTTCGATTTCGCGGGCGATCACCAGCCACTGGTAGGTCTCCTGAATTTCTGCAAATGCGGTTTCCGCCAGCCGCTGCCGCAGTCCGGATTCTTTTAGCAAAAGCACCAGTGCATCGGCCAATCCCGACACGTCATGCACGTCGTGCAGCACGCCATTTTCCATGTGGCGAATGCAATCGACCACTCCGATGGATCGCGCGGCCACAATCGGCAGCCCGGCCGCCATGGCTTCGAGGATGGTATTGGAAAACCCTTCCGACCAGGTGGGTGAAACAAATATATCGGCCTGCTCATAGACCGCCGGAACTGCAGCGTAATCGATATAGCCCAAATGCTTCACGCGCGCTTCCAAACCGCGCTCGATCACCGCCGCCTTCGAGCTTTCAAAATCGGGACCGATCCCGCTGATCAACAATCGGAAATCCATCCCCTGACTGACCAATATCTCTGCCGCCTCCACCAACTCCAGCACACCTTTTCTTCGGTCCACGCGTCCGTGGTAGAGCAAAACCGGCGGCGTGGCCAGGCTGCCCAATGTTCGATTTGCACGCGGACGAAATCGACTCGCATTGATCGCTCCAGGGATGATTGTGAACCGCTCCAGCGGCGTTCCGTGGTGCTCGCTCACCTCGCGGGCAAAGGATTCGCAGCCGATAATGATTTCATTTGCGAAATCGAGCACCGCGCAAATTGCCCGTTTGTGCGTGTCGCAGCAAGTCCCCACCCAGTGACCATCGCCGCCTTGAATACTGGTGATGTTAGGCAATCCGGTGATCCGCGAAATTTCCAGCGCGGCAAGTCCGTTGGGATAGCCGTATTGCGCATGAATCAAGTCGAACGGTTTCTCCCGGTGACACTGCAAAGCCGCCTCCACCATGGCCTGCAGGTCTGCTTCAAAATCGGCGGGCGCGCCGCTGTTGACCATCTGTTCGCCGACACTCTCCAACCCGTGCACCTCCACTCCCGGCACCGGCGGTGGCGGGCCTCCGCCATAAACTGCGGTGCCCACAGGGTCATTGCGGAATTGCGAGATCATGACCATTTCGTGTCCGAGAGCCACCATTTCGCGCAGGAGATTTTGCGCATAAACGCTCATTCCACTGATCGCTGGAAAATAGCGGCGGGAGATGAAACAAACTCTCATCGTGCTGCCTCCAAGGCGTCCAGCAAGAGCTGCAAATGCCGCGTATCGCGAGCTGCCGAAAAGGGGAAAACTTCATCGAGACACCAGGCGCGGGAAATCGTATCGAGTTGCAAATCGAACGGCCCAGGCAAATCAAGCAGACCATAATCGGTAGTCACAGTCTGCGAGGCGGTCACCACTTCCACGGTTCCACCTGGATCTTGTCCCATGGTGTTGCTGGCAAAAATACGACCTTTTTCACCGATGATCTCCAACTGTCTGCGCGGAATAAATTCGGGACAATTATATCCGACGTGAATGGTTGCCAAAACCTGATTGGCAAATTGAACCAGGGCCACGGCACCATCCTCCACCCCGCCCGCCTCATTGGTGTAGTCGTGAATCTTCCGCTGAGTTTTTAATGTGATATCGCAGACTTCGCTCTGCAATAAATAAGCCAGCAGATCGATCCCGTGCGGCATCAGATCGATTGCCGCGCCTCCGCCCGCGACCGCAGAATCGATGCGCCAGTTCGAGGTGAAATCTGCTTTCTGCCAAGTGGAGGAAATCCAGCAGGCGTAATGAATTCGCGCCTGCGTTACCCGACCCAGAACTTCTTTCTGGTGGATTAAATGATGGATCGCGGCATGAGCAGGGTGAAACCGTTGATCGAAGGCGCAAGCCAGATGCACGCCATGTTTTTTCGCCGCCGCGACCATGGCCGCCGCATCGGCGCTGGTGGTTGCAAGTGGCTTTTCGCAGAGCACATGTTTGCCCGCTTGGAGCGCGCGAAGGCAGAGATCGCGATGCGACGAATTGGGCGTTGCTAGATAGATCGCGTCGATGTCTGGATCATTAAAAATATCGTCCGCTTCCCGGGATAAATGAACTCTCGAGAAAATAGTGGGAAGGGCGGCGAGGGAGGCTGGGTTCGTATCGACCACTCGAACCAGTCGAGCAAAAGCGGTCTTTGCAAATGCGGGTAGCATGTAGTCGCGGGTAATCCATCCAGCGCCGATAATCCCCCAGCGCAAAGGGGAAACTGCAAACGAGATGAAGCGCCGGGGAACCGCCGCAATCTCTGGCACGTCTGCACCGGCAGGAATGCAAAGAGCCTGCAAGTATTGAGCGGTGGCAGCGTATTCGAGGGCAAAACTTTCTTGCGGCCAGACGACCTTTGTTTCCCCATTGGGGCCGACATGGTGAAGTAAAGTGGTCAGCGCCATCGGCTCATCCGACGGCCAGCGTTTTTCTGGAAAGATTGAATTCTCCACCCGGTTGGGAGAAATCATGCTAATCGCCTCAACGGGCAAATCTCGAATTTCTTCGCGGGTTTCTGCAGCCGAGAGATCAGCATCATTTAGCATCTCGACTGGCTGCAACCAGAGTTGCCGGTATTGCTCGCCAGTGAGCGGAGTTCCCGAGCCCATGCCATGCCCGGCATCGCTGACGTGCGCGTGTCCAATCAGGGTCCGACCAGTTCCGGCACCCAACGTCGCAAAACGCTGCATGACTTTCCGCTTGTCGGGAAAAAAATAAAACGCGTCGTGACAGAACACCGTGGTCGGATTCTGCATCGGTCGGAGCGGAAAATACTCTCCTGCCACGATGTCGGCACAGATCAGTGAGACTTCCTGGTGCGGAAAAAAGAAGTTTCGCCCTAACCATAGTTTGGAGAACACGGTATCGACTCCCAGACACTTCACTTTGTTTCGCCAGAGCCAGTAAAGAAAATGGCCTGTGCCGCAAGCGATTTCCACCACTTGTTCACCAGCGGAAACGCCGCGCCGAAGCAAGGCGAGGCCGGAATAAAAGGTGGGCGTGGCACCGCGAATGCCGAAATAATCTGCAACCGCGCCAAACCGTAGCGTGCGCATCAGTTCGTGAGCGGAGGCGCCGTTCT
This sequence comes from Chthoniobacterales bacterium, assembly GCA_038225185.1. GTDB lineage: Bacteria > Verrucomicrobiota > Verrucomicrobiia > Chthoniobacterales > DASVRZ01 > DASVRZ01. Next base: position 6,465 of record JBBRFA010000103.1, on the reverse strand, counting down.
GGTTTTGCTCGATGGCGTGATGCGCGTCGTCCTGCGAAGGCGCCAATTTTGCAAAAGGATCGACATGAGTCAGGAGCAAGGCCAGCGCATCGTTTGGTCGCGCAGCTTCCAAATACCCCACCGCTGCCGCCGCGAGATCGAGTCGTTCGGAATGCAAAAATGGGATTCCCGCGATTTCCGGCCACGACAATCCACCCGGTGAGGACCAGATCGCGGTCGCCTCATCCAACGGACGCCGCACGAGTGACTTGCCGCTGACGGGATCTTGTAAATCTGGTTTCATCGCTTTAGTAAAGTCCACAGGATTCCAGCACCGCGATTTGAAACTTCTGCGTGGGTCCTGCGTGTACCAGGTGAAGGTCTTGCAAGGCGTGGCGCGTCTGAAAGTTTGCCACGCGTTCGTAGTGTTGCATTTGCAAGACCCGATCAATTGTGTCCGCCGCGTGAAATGTCCGGGCCAACGGCGTCTCATCGCTTCTTATTTCGCTGAAAATTTTTATAACATCTGCGCAGACATTTCCCGGAAGTTCGCGCAAAACCTTTCCGCGCAGGCGTTCGATGATCGCTGGCAGGTGCTCGCCCAGCATCTCCTCGCCAGAAAACCCAGCGTCGGGCAGCAGCGCATTGTGGAAATGATGGCAGAGACCCGCCAGCCAGCACTCGTCTGGATTGGCCTGGAAATGCGGAGCCAGAAACCATGCATAAAGTGCAACGATCAGACAGTGATCCGCGTGGTTCTCCGGCGGTTCCAGGATCAGGCGCGGCTTGCCCGGACAAGTCGCGCCAGCACGCGGTTGCCTCGATAGCGCCTCGACCCACCAGGGATTTTCGGCTACCTGCGACCTTGCTGGAACTTGGAAATCCAATCGTAATCCCCCTTCTGGCAGCCCTAAACTTTCCGCAGAACGTCGCAAAATTTCCTCCAACTGCCCGGCCGTGAGACCTGCTACAGTAGCGACCTCCTCATCAAACCAACCCAACCGGGCGGCTGCCCAAGCGCGGCTCGCCAGGGAATTCATTGCGTCAAGATCACCCTCCAGAATGGCTCCCCAGGCAGCTCGGAAAGTATGCGCCGCATACGAAAACCCTCCACCCCGTTTTGCCGCATAAAGGCGTTTTAAATCATTTAATTCCCGAAAAAGCGGCAGATAAATGGCTACCTGTTCCGGGATTACCGCCCTTGCCTCCGCGTCTTCTGCGATGACGCCCGCGAGGCCAAACTGGCTCACTCCGGGTCCTCGGAAATCGCCACCAGTTCGTCAATCGCATCGGCCATCGCCTTGAAATCGATCTCGTGCACATCGAGCGGTAAACCCGGCTCGTCGAGCATTGTAATCGTGAGCTCGCCCCCTAGATGCTGTCGGAACTCCTCCAGGCCATCGAAAAGTATTTGTTTGTTGCCGAGCAGCGGATGCGACGTGGGTAAGCCGAGGTCCGTCAGGCAACGCACCACCCGCAAGGCGTCCGCATGACGCAACCCATGCACCCGTGCGCTATACAAACAATCCAGCGCAACCCCGATTGAGACCGCCTCGCCATGGCGGAGTTGGTATTCAGTCATGGCCTCCAGTTTGTGTGCGGACCAATGGCCGAAATCCAAGGGGCGCGCCATCTCCGCCTCGAACGGGTCGCCACCTTCGGTAATGTGCCGCAAATGCGCCATGATCGAAAAACGAATCGCCTCCTGGGCAAGGCCGAGATCACGCCCCCGGATCTGATCTGCATTTTCACAAAGATCGTCAAAAGCCTCCGAACTTTTTAACAGGCTGACTTTGACTGCCTCGCTAAACCCGCAGCGGAAATCCCGGTCGGGCAGACCGGCAATCAGACCTAAATCGTTGATTACCGCCCACGGCACGGCAAACGTCCCGAGCCAATTTTTCTTATCAAAATAGTTGATCGCATTTTTCACTCCCACGCCGGAATCGGCCTGACTGAGGGTGGTGGTTGGCAGACGAATAATCCGCAGACCGCGATGCGCCGTGGCCGTGGCATAACCCACTGCATCCAGCACCGCACCACCGCCGATTGCGACCACATAACTCCGCCGATCCATGTTGGTGCGATTGAAAGCACTCCACATTGTTTCAATGATCGCGGGTTGGCGTTTGCATGCTTCCCCAGCGATGACGGTTTGCATCGGCAGGGTTAAATTCAGACCGCCATCGTCGCGGATGGCCTGCTCGAACTGAGCCAGTTTTTCGCCATAATTTTCGAAAACTCCCCTGTCCACCCAGAGTTGCACTTTGGGTGCCGCAGGACCTGACGCCTCCAGGAGCGAGCGAAATACCGCGAAATCCTCGGCTAATACATCCTCCGTAAAACGAAGGCGTTGCGTGCAGGGCACAGAGAAATTGATGTCGAAATGGGAAGAGGATACAAAGGAACGGCGGGCGGGTAACAGTTGGTCGATGATCACGGAACTCGTTCGCCGCAAACCCATTCGTCGGCCTTATAAATATGTAAAAGTTTTTTATATCGAACTCCTTGAATTTCTCGCGTGTGCACACCCGGGGTTTGAAGTGGCGTTGTTGTCGCCACAGCCTTGGAACATGGCATCGTCACCCAGGGCGATACGCTTGATGAGCTGCGCAAACTTATCCGGCGGGATGCCTCCCATATTCGCCTGACCACTGAATCGAGCATCGACTAAATTTATAAATCAAAATGCTTTGCAATTTGTGAAAACGGCGGCAAGGAAATGATTTTAGAATGCTTTTCGCAATCTTTGCCTTCTCTTGTTTAGCCCTAGTTCCAAATTAGGTTTGTTCGTTCCGCCAGAGTTGCCAGGGCATTTCGTCGCGGGCGCAACGCTCATCGAATTCCAACTTATCCTTGAGCGTATCCATGCAGGCCCAAAAACCGTTGTGTTCGTAGGTGGTTACTTTTTTTTCCGCAATCAAACGCTCCATCGGTTCATAAAGCAAATCCTCGCCTTCGTGGATGTAGGTCAGAAATTCGCGGCGCATAAAAAAGAATCCCCCGTTGACACGCACACCCGAAGTGGCCATCTCATCGATAGCTTGCACCTCGCCATCGGGGTTCGTGCGAATAATGTGAAAGGTCTGCCTGGGACGCACCGTGCCAAAGGCCACCAGTTTATTACTGGCTAGAAAAAGGGATAGCTCCTGCCTTAACGTTAGATCCGCCAGAGCATCGGCGTAATTGGCTTGGAAAACCGGTTCATCCTGGAGGAGGGATTGCACTTTTTTCAATCGCATGCCGACCGATGAGGTTTGCCCTGTATCGGCCAGGGTGATCCGGCAACGTGCAGGTCCGTCGCCAGGTAATTGAACTTCTAAAACGCGATTTCCCATGGCATCGCGCGATTCTTCCGCGACTTGATGAAGCTCGAAATAATCGTGAAACGTCTTTCCAAGATGGCCCAGGCAGAGAATGAAATCGTCAAATCCCTGATAGATATAATACTTCATCAAGTGCCCCACGATAGGCAGGCCGCAGACCGGGATGAGCGGTTTCGGGAGTTCGCTGGAGACCTCGCGCATCCGCATTCCCATTCCCCCGCAAAAAAGCACGACTTTCATGGTTATATAATAGGTTAGGAAATAATTTTGACTGTGGGAATGGGGACGATGAATTTTCCTCCCCATTCGCGGATGTAAGCCAGTTGACCGGTGATTTCCCTGGTTAGATTCCAGGGGAGAATGAGAACATAGTCGGGCTTGGTCTCGGCAATTTTTTCGACGGGATAGACCGGGATGCGACTGCCCGGGAGTAATTTCCCTTGCTTGTAAAGGTTGCGATCCACGGTGTAATCGAGGTAATCGGTGCGGATGCCGCAGTAGTTCAACAAAGTGTTGCCTTTGCCCGGTGCGCCATAGCCGGCGATGGTTTTGCCGGCGGTTTTCAGTTCGATCAATTTTTTTAAAAGCGCGTTCTTGGTTTTCCTAACCCGCGCATCGAAGTCGCAATACGCTTGCAAGGTGGAAAAACCGGCCTCGGCTTCATCCGCCCGCACCTTAAGCAGGCCGGGGGCAAGTGGCGGTTTGTTAGCTGCGTGGGTGGCGTAAATGCGAATCGTGCCGCCATGGACGGGGATTTCCTCGACATCAAAAATGGTCAGTCCGTGGGCGGAGAAGATCCGTTCCACGGCGAGCAACGACAGATAGGAAAAATGTTCATGGTAGATCGTGTCGAACTGATTTCCCTCGATGAGTCTTAACAAATGGGGAAACTCCATCGTAATCGTGCCTTGGGGCCGCAGGAGCAGACGCATTCCCTTGACGAAATCGTTGATGTCGGGCACGTGAGCCAGCACGTTGTTTCCTAACAAAAGACTGGCCTCACCGCGTTCATCGCGAAAGCGTTCCGCCGTGGCCACACCCATGAATTCGTGCACCACGGGGATGCCTTTTTGGCTGGCAACCGCGCCGACATTTCTGGCGGGTTCAATTCCTGTCACCGGTATGCCCAGCGGAAGAAAATGTTGCAAGAGATAGCCATCGTTGCTTGCCACCTCCACCACCAGATCGTTGGAGTTAAGCTGGAGCCGGCGGGTGATCATTTCCACATAGCTTTTAGCATGCGCCACCATGGTATCAGAGTAACTGGAGAAATAGGCGTATTCGGTAAAAATCTCCGATGGGCTGACGAATTCGTCTAATTGCACGAGGAAACATTCGTGGCAGACCTGGGCGTTCAGCGGATAAAATGGCTCGGGTTCGTTGGCTTTTGCGAGAGGAATAATATTTTGGCAAAGGGGCGAAAGTCCCAAATCTGCGAACGGGGTTCGCAACGGCGTGGCACAAAAACGACAGAGGGAAACGCTCATTAGTAAAAAAACTCAGAAAATAGGGCAAATGAAGACATATTATTTCAAATGCAAATTATGTGCCAAGGCACGAATTCAAACGTCACGGATCGATCCAGGTTTCTGGCAGTGCCTCTGGATGGTGAATTTTTTTACCAGCCCGCCATTAGTCCAAAAACTTCCCGGGATTCAAAATTCCCTGCGGATCGAGCGCTTTTTTAAGAGTTTGATGCAGCGCATGTGTTGCCGGGCTGACCGCCTCGGGCCACCACCGTTTTTTGGCCAGACCCACCCCGTGTTCGCCGGTGATGACACCGTCCCAGGCCAGCACTTGACGAAAAAGTTCATCCAGAGCGAGCTCGGCCTTTTCCCGCACTTCGGGCTGCTCGTAATCGGGGCACATGATGTTGACGTGGATATTGCCGTCTCCCGCATGACCGAAACAGGCAACAGGGAAGTCATATTTCGATTCCAGAACCCTTCCAAATGCGAAAAGTTCCACCAGGCGACCACGTGGCACGACGATGTCTTCGTTAAGTTTGATGAGACCGGTTGCCCGTAGTGAAAACGAAAATCCGCGGCGCAGATCCCAGAGTTTTTCGCAGTCGGCCTCACCCAAAGCGGTCTCTATATAAAGAGCGCCCGCTTTTTCCAATACCGCGCGCAGGGTGACAACTTCGCTCGCGACTGAGGCTTCCTGGCCATCGAGATCGATGAGCAAATGGGCTTGCCCCTCGGGCACCAACCCGGCTCCGAGATGTTGGCGGGCAGCCTCCAGGGTAAAGGCATCGGCCACTTCGAGAGCGGACGGCAGGAATCCAGCTCGAAAAACTTCCTGCACCGCCCCCGCTGCCGCTTCCGCCGTGGCAAAACTGGCCGAAAGTGACGCCCGCGCCGGCGGCAACGGGAGCAGACGCAAAGTTGCTTCCGTGACCACCCCAAGCAATCCCTCCGACCCGGTAAACAAGCCGATGAGGTCGAACCCGGTTTTATTTTTATGGGTGCGCCCTCCGCAACGCACCACTTCGCCACTCGGCAGAACGACTTCCAAGCCCAATAAATAGGACCGCGTGACCCCGTATTTGAGACAGCGCGGACCACCGGCATTGGTCGCGATATTGCCGCCGATGGTGCAATCCTTGAGGCTGGCTGGATCGGGCGGATAATACAGCCCCTGCTCGCGCACCGCCGCCTGGAGCACCCCGGTGATGACCCCGGGTTCCACCACCGCAACGCCATCGGCGAAATGGATTTCGCGTATCCGATTCATTCGCGCCAGGGAAAGTGCGATGCCACCCTCCGCAGGCACACATCCACCCACGTAACCGTAACCCGCACCACGCGGGGTGACTGGAACGCCGTTCTCCGAAGCCAGGCGCAAGGTGTGCGAGACGTCTGCGGTGGTTTCGGCAAAAATCACGACAGCCGGTTCCTGCACAGCAAACCATTTGTCGCCCGCATGATCGCTGAGGACAGTTTTTTCCCGCGAGACTTTATCCGGCCCAAGCGTCGCAACCAGCAGATCGAAGAATTCAGGAGAAAAAGGCATCGCTTAACATACTCAATCCCGGCCGTTTTTGCAAAAAAACCACTCGGATTTTACTTTTTCCCCCGCTGAAAAATCACAAAATTAGTCAGGATCATCGTCACGAAAATACCAATTAGAAAGAGCGTGAAAAAGCTGCTCCCAATTT
>JBBRFA010000102.1:0-13020 GCA_038225185.1 Chthoniobacterales bacterium | reverse complement strand
ATCGCAGTGATGAAACGTTCGTAATTGGTCGGGACAGGTTTGGCCTGCACCTCTTGCCAAGTGGCGGTATCGAGGTTTTTACCGCGGCAAACGCGATACGACGTGGTGGATTTATCCGAATCGATTTCCACCGTGCCTTTGGTGCCGGCAATTTTTAGAAAAAGACGATTGGGATGACCCGCCACCCAGCGACTAGTATGGATGACGCCAAGCGCTCCATTGGCAAATTCCACATTGATGACCGCCGAATCGTTGGCATCCAGCACGTAGTCGCCCACCCGATCTCCCGGAGCTTTGGGGAAGGCTTTTAGCCGGGCATAGACCTCTTTGATCGGCCCCACCGGGTAAGTGGCAAAATCCACGATGTGGACGCCCACATCGCCGAGAACGCCTTTGCTGCCATGCTGGGTGGATAAACGCCAGAGCCAGTGCGGAGAGGTGCGCCAGTCGCCCCAGACTTTCGAGGGGAGCCAGGCTTGCAGATAACTGGCCTCGACGTGAACCACCTCGCCGATATCGCCCCGACGAACCGCTGCGGCCACTGCCTGAATGGCTGGCCAGTCGCGATAGGAAAAATTTACCATGTGAACAACCCCCGCTTTTTTTGCGGCGGCGACCATTTTCATGGCATCGGGATAATTGAGAGCGAGTGGTTTTTCGCAGAGCACATGCCGCCCTTTGCGAAGGACTTGCAGGCTGATCGGTGCGTGAAATGCATCCGGGGTAACAATGCTCACCGCGTCCACCGTGCCCGAAGCCAGCAGATCGGTCACACTGGTGTAAACGTGGGGAATCTCGTGTTTCTCGGCAAAAATACGTGCCCGATCCAGATCGACATCCACTCCCGCGACCACCCTGGCGCCGGGATTGGCGCGAAAACGCTCGGCATGCACGTTGGCCATGCCTCCCGTGCCAATGATACCCACCCGCACCGGGGTGCGTTTTTTGGAATTGGCAGGCAAATTGGGATCTAAAGTCATCATGATCTAGGGTTTAACAACACCCCAGATTTTCGCAAACATTTTTCCGCAGATTCTTTTTACACCAGTTCAAACGTGGCCTTCAAGCCATGCCGGGCCGCTCCCGCCGCCAGCACCGATCGGATCGCCTCTATGGTCAGGCCCTGTTTGCCGATGATTTTCCCGACGTCCCCAGGATTAACCTGCACGGTGAAGATGATTTTATGATCGATCTCACGTTTTACGATGACGACTTCATCGGGAGCATCGACCAGGCTTTTGATGACGAATTCAAGAAACTCTTCCACTCTGGCAATAAAATCGAACAGGCCCCACTCTGGCAAGCAAAACATCATGGAAAATTAGACTCATGACCGAAAGTCTTTTTCAGATTGAAAATGGATGGCGCAGGTGTCGTCCGACTCAACGTGCGGCACCCGTGGCTGAAATGACTTCGCCATTTTTTCTCATTCCCTTGTGTGATGGGCCTCCCGGAAACTGAAAAAGCTATTGCAGATCGATTCCTGGGAAACCGATCTGAAATGCTTTGGGAGGTGTTAACAAACGGCCAGCGGCCCAGATCGTTTGGAAAGCGGGCGCGCCCAATGTCTCCCGTATTTTTCGTAACCTGGCCTCGAAACGTTCCGCTTCGGCCTGGACAAAACTCAATCCCAGACGTTCGCGCAAGACAGAGGCGGCGGCGACGAGAAGCAATCCGTTTTCCGCATCGCCACGCGCTTGGAAGATGCCTCCCATGCCTTCGAGCAAATGCGGCATTACCCAGCGATTGGCCAGCTCGACGGCGATCTCGCAGCATTCGCGAAAGTAGGCCTCGGCGGCATCGATTTTGCCGGCTTCCAAGGCATTGTCACCTAGGCTCCAGCTATTGAGACCGACGAGGTAACGATCCCCCAACTCACGGAAAATTTCCAGGCTGCGATGCTTCAAGCGGAGGGCTTCCTCGTAGTCGCCCCGGTCGCCGGCGATGCTTCCCAGCCCGGCAAACGCGAGTGCACGGAGCCGGGTGACGTTGTTTTTTTCGGCAATGGCACGGCATTGAAGGAATGACTGCTCGGCCACATCGATTTCATTCTCCAGACGTTCGATAAAGCCGCGTAACCCGATGGATTCCCCGGCTTTAACCTCCTCGCCGAGGTCCAGAAGTTCCTGGACGGCTTTGGTGCAAAGTGTGCGAGCCATTTCGTTGTCATCCTGACACCAGGCCAGTCGCCCGGCGGCGCCGAGAGCGAGGGCGCAAAGAAGACGATTCTTTCTGTTGTAAACCTCCAGTAACCCTAGCAAGGTGTCGCGGCCTTCCTTTAAATTACTGCGCACCTCCCAAAATCGGGTGAGGGCCACGGCGAGCCGCAACCCGGCCTCCGCATGTTCCGGGGAACGCCGGGCACCTTCGATGGCGAAGCGAAAATTCATGCGATCGGAAGCGAGCCGTTCCAGCCAGCGGGCTTGCTCGGGACCTTTCAAATGAGGCTCGGCCTCCTCGGCGATGGCGAGGAAATGGGAGAGATGGCGATGGCGGATCGCCTCGCGCTCGGGCGATTCCTCGAGTTTTTCCAAAGCGTATTGCCAGATGGATTCGGTCATCACATAGCGCGGTTCACCAGCCGGGCCGTCCTCGATGCCGACGAGCGATTTATCGAGCAGCAGGGTGAGGAGATCGAGGATTTCCCAGCCCTCGAGCGGAGCATCGGCGCAGACCGATTCGATGGCTTCGAGAGTGCGTCCGCCGGTAAAAACAGCGAGTCGATGAAAGAGGATGCGTTCTTTTTCGGAGAGCAAATCGTAGCTCCAATCGATCAAAGCCCGCAGGGTTTGCTGACGCGGAAGAGCTGTGCGACTCCCGCCGGTGAGGAGCGAAAAACGATCTTGCAGACGGGCCGCGATTTGTTCGGGAGGCAGCACTTTGATGCGGGCGGCGGCCAGTTCGATGGCCAGGGCGATGCCATCGAGTCGATAACAAATCCGGGCCACCGCCTCGGCATTGGCCTCGGTGAGTCGAAAAGCGGGGGAGACCGCGGTGGCGCGTTCGAGAAAGAGGCGCACCGAGTCGAAAGCGAGCAAATCGTCGGGGCTGTAACGCGTAAGATGATCCCAGCGCGAAAGCTGCGGCGACGAAAGCGGCGGAACGGGGAGGGTAACCTCGCCAGCGATGCCCAGCGGAGTGCGGCTGGAGGCGAGAATGCGTAAATTGGGTGCCTGCCTGAGCAGTAGCTCAGCGACGCGGGCGATGTTGGCGACGAGATGCTCGCAATTATCGAGGATGAGCAGGATTTTTTTACCTTGCAGAAACTGGGCCAGGGCGCGTTCGATGGCGACCTCGCGATCTGGCCGGATGCCGAGGACATCGGCAATGAATTCGGCCACGGCGTTGCCTTTGTTTTCGGTGGCAAATTCCACCAGCCAGACCCCGGCGGGATAGTGTTCCACCAGTTCGGCGGCGATTTGGAGGGAGAGCCGGGTTTTTCCGGTGCCACCGGGGCCGATGAGGGTCAGGAGATGAGTGTGCTCCAGGTGTTGACGCACTTCGGCGAGTTCCTTTTCGCGCCCGATGAACGAGGTGAGTTGCACGGGGAGATTGTGCGGAAATTGTTCCAGGGAACGCAGCGGTGGAAACTGGTGGGTGGCACCATCGAGCGAAAGTTCGAAGATGCGTTCGGGACGGGCGAGATCTTTCAGGCGATTTTCTCCCAGATCGCGCAAGGCCAGTCCCGCTGCCAGTCGATCCTGCACCAGCTCGCGGGTGACAAGAGAGAGCAGGGTTTGTCCGCCATGCCCTGCGGCCAGAATACGGGCGACGCGATTGAGAGTGGAACCAAAATAATCGGCCTCGCGCAGCTCAGCGACGCCAGTATGAATGGCCATGCGCACTTTGAGCGGCGGACTCCCCTCCCAATCGGCCAGGACAAGACGCCGTTGTGCCGCAGCGGCGGCGGCGACAGCATCGGGAGCTGCGTTAAATACCACACAAAAAGCGTCGCCCACAGTTTTAAAGACCAGTCCATGATGCGTGGAAACCGCTTCGCGCATGATGCGATCGTGGAGAGCCAGTGCAGGCCCCATCCAAGCGCTGCTAATCTCCCAGAGTCGGGTGCTACCTTCGATATCGGTAAAGAGGAAAGTGAGGTTGCCAGTGGGTAATTGCACGGAAAGGGAGAAGGTAGGCGTCACCTATAACGAAGATTTCTTAAACAGGATAGTGACATCTCCCGGGGAAAGAATTTCCCTCGATCTTGCCGCGCAGACCCTGTCGGCCTTGGAATCTGCAAATTTTTACTCCAGCACAAATAAATACATCTGATTGATCCCTAAACCGCGAAAGATTCAGCGTAAGGCCTGATTCACAGCCGCCGATGTGCGGTTGGGTTTTTGGACAACCCCTTGCAACTCAATAAACAAAATGAAAAAACTACTTACCACCCTTGCGGTCGCCGTTCTGGCCGCAGTCAACATCCATGCCGCAGATATCGTCGAAACGGCGAAATCCGCCGGCACTTTCAAAACGCTTACCGCCGCCCTCGATGCAGCGGATAAGACCTCCATGCTCAAGGAAAAAGGCCCTTACACGGTTTTTGCCCCGACTGATGATGCCTTCGCCGCCCTGCCCGCAGGCACCGTCGAAGACCTCCTCAAACCTGAGAACAAAGAGAAGCTTGGTAAAATTCTTGCCTATCATGTGCTCAGCGGTAAAGTCCCTGCTTCAGAAGTGAAAACCATGAAAGCCAAGACCGCCAACGGCAAGGAATTGAACATCGTCGTTGAAGACGGAGTCGTGATGGTCAATAACGCGAAAGTTATCAAAGCTGACGTGGCCGCCGATAACGGCGTCATTCACGTCATCGACAAAGTGCTCATGCCCCCGATGTAAAATTGCCAGTGCAGTTTACAAATTAAAGCAAACAAAGGCCGCAGGCAGATGTCTGCGGCCTTTTTTTAAATTGCGAATATCGTAAACTTCGATTTTTTCGAATCAAATACTACCACCCAAATTGCGAGCACACCCATCTCAAAAGGATCTAATGGTGCTTTAAAAAAAGAAAAGGGCCGCATTTTCCGGTATGACTCAAACTTCGACGATACGAGAAACGACGCGTCCCCGCATCGCGATGATTTCCACCCATGGCTATGTCGCCGCCAACCCGCCACTGGGAGCAGCTGACACGGGAGGGCAGGTGGTATTTGTCCTGGAGCTCTCCAAAAAACTGTCTCAAATGGGGTATGACGTGGACATCTGGACCAGGCGCTTTGAGGATCAGCCCGAGATCGATGAAGTGCAGGACCACGTGCGAGTGGTGCGGGTGCCTTGTGGTGGCAGCAAATTCCTACCAAAGGAATATCTCCACGAAAGATTGGTGGAGTGGGAAGAAAATGCCCTGCGTTACATCCGCCAGCATGGGATCAGCTATGAGTTTATCAACAGCCATTACTGGGATGCGGGAGTGGTCTCGCAGCGACTGGCCGACACTCTGCGTGTGCCCCATGTGCATACCCCGCATTCTCTGGGGCTATGGAAACAGCGGCAGATGGTGACCGATTATCCTCAGGATGAGGCAAAGTTTGAGAAGGATTTTAACTTTCGGGTGCGCAATCGCGAGGAGCGACACTTGTATGCGGCTTGCGACATCGTGGTGGCCACGACACCAGTGCAGACAGATATGTTACGCACCGATTATGAAGTTCCCACCGGGAAGCTCTGCATGATACCGCCGGGTTACGATGACAACCGCTTTTATCCCGTTGGAGAAGCCTCCCGGACGACGATTCGCCAGCGGTTAGACATTCACGGTCACGCAGTGCTGGCACTCGGGCGGCTGGCGACCAACAAAGGCTATGATCTGCTCATCCAGGCTTTTGCCGAAACTGCTGCACGCGACCCCGAGGCCATGCTTTATCTCGCGGTGGGTGGGGAAAAAATGGACCCCGGTGAGTGCAAAATTCTGGAGGAATGCCACACGTTGGTCAGATCACTTGGTTTGGGCGACCATGTGCGCTTCTCGGGTTATGTAGCCGACATCGATTTAGCCGACACCTACCGCGCGGCGGACGTATTTGTGCTTTCCTCCCGCTATGAACCTTTTGGAATGACGGCGGTGGAGGCCATGGCCTGTGGCACACCGGTCGTCTCCACCACGCATGGGGGGCTTTACCGGGTATTGCGGTTCGGAGTGGATGGTCTTTTCGCCGATACCTTCGATGCTGCCGATTTGGGGCTTACCATCCTCAAGCCTCTCCGCTATCAAAAACTGCGGGACCGGCTTTCGAGGAACGCAGCCCAAACTGCACGCAGCCTCTTTACCTGGACCGGTATTGCCCAGCAACTGCTGCGTGCGGTCGAAGGTCGAAGCACCTCGCCCCTCGATCTTGATAGTATTGAGCCCGACTCCGGTTGGTTCGGATTTGACGACAATATCTAAGATGAGTGCGATTCGACTTTTTTCTGTTGATTTGGACGGCACGTTGCTTGGTAATCCGGAAGCGACGGCGCGGTTTAGAGATTTTTGGGGGGCGATTGCGGCAGAACTCCGCCCGTTGCTAACCTATAATTCTGGCCGCACGGTGGCAGACATGCAGGCTTTATTGGGGGAAGGTCTGCTACCGATGCCGGATTGGTTAATCGGCGCGGTGGGGACGGAAATCCACCATCTGGCAAGCGGGGAACTCCTCGTCGAGTGGCTCGATGAACTTGCAACAGGCTGGGACCGCGAACTTGCGGAAGTGGTGGCTTCGGGATTGCCCGGAATTGAGCGTCAGGGAGCTGAATTTCAAAATCCCTGGAAATCGAGCTGGTATCTTTCTCCCGCCGAACCGTCCGTAATCGAGGGGCTGCGAGAGCGACTGGCGGCAGAAGGGTTGGCTGCCAATGTGGTTTATTCGAGCGCCCGGGATTTGGACATCCTTCCGGCGGCGGCAGACAAAGGGCGTGCCTTGGAATGGTTGTGCAGGCGCCTCGATATCGCCCTTGCCGATGTGATCGTGGCGGGAGATACAGGAAATGATGCCGGCATGTTCCGCTTGCCGGGCGTGCGCGGAGTGGTGGTGGAAAACGCGCAACCGGAACTGTATGAGGCGACAGTCGATTTGCCCGTTTTTTGTGCGACGCTCGTAATGGCTGATGGCGTATTGGAGGGGCTTCGACATTTTGGTTTAAAAGCGGAACTGGGCACCTTCACGCAGGGAGATTCCGCCGAGGTGCCACGGGAGCCCGGGTTGCGGATGTTGTTCGAGGAGGGAGCATTTCGGGAGTTGGCGCAGGACGAGCGAGCTCTCATTGCCGAGGGTTACACCCGCGCTTTAGAAGCTCTTCGACGTAACATTACTCCCATGGGTTTTTCGGCCTGTTCCTTAAGCGACAACGAGACCACAGGCACGGATGCCAACTATCGCAGTGTCTGGGCCAGGGACGGCGCGATCACCCTGGTCTCGACTATGGAGGAAACCGCCGCTGACATCCGCGCTGCGCAACGAGCAACGCTCTGCACTTTGATGGACCACATCTCCCCAAACGGGCAGCTTCCCAGCAATGTGCGCATCGAGGACAACCTGCCCGATTATTCGGGAATCGGCGGTATTGCATCCATCGACAGCGGGCTTTGGGTCATCATCGCTTTCTATCATTACGTAAACCGGAGTGGGGATCATGCATTGCTGGCGCATTACGCCGGGGCTTTGCAACGGGCAATGGACTGGTTAAGTGCGCACGACAGCAATAATGACGGTTTGCTAGAAATCCCCGAGGCAGGGGATTGGACCGATCTGTTTGGGCGAAGTTACAACGTGCTTTACGATGAGGTATTGTGGTATCGCGCCAATGTTTGTTACGGCAGATTGCTGGAATTTCAAGGGGACTTGACGCGGGCGGCAGATTACCTGCGCTGGTCCCAGCGCATTCGTGGAGAATTACTAGCTACGTTCTGGCCGAAGACCGGAGTCTCGGTGGAGGAGAGAAAAAACATCACTTTTGCAGATCAGCAATTTTCATTGGGGGATGCGCAGTATTTGCTCGCGCAGATTTCTCCGTTTAGCTTTTCCTGGCGGTGCGATGTTTTTGGCAATGTTCTGGCCTTTCTTACCAACGTGCTCGACATCGATCGCGCCAAAACCTCATTCAAATTCATGTGGGGCGTCGGGGTAAACGAGCCTTGGCCGGTTACGAACCTTTACCCTGTGGTGCAATCTGGGGATCCGGAGTGGAAGGATTATTACGTAGTGAATCTATTGAACCTCCCACACCACTACCACAATGGCGGCATCTGGCCTTTCGTCGGGGGCATGTGGGTGCGCTACATTTACCGTCTCGGCCTGGGACATATCGCGGCCCGGGAACTCTATCGTCTGGCACAATTGAACCGCCTCGGGCGGGAGAGCGAGTGGGAATTTAACGAATGGATGCATGGACGCACTGGCCGGCCAATGGGTAAACGTTATCAAGCCTGGTCCGCCGCGTCCTACATTCGAGCTTGCCATGAGCTTAAACTGGATCCCGCTCATGCCCAACAAGACTGACAGAGCCGTCGGGACAAGATCGCTTTTTTGAATTTTTCTGTCATAATAACGCTATGATAAATAAATGGACCGCACTTTTATTACTTGTTCTAATTCAAACGGCCAGGGCCGATTTGTTAACGGGTGGTTTTCTGCAAAGTCCGGCCTGGAAGGATGGCAAGGCGGAATTCAATCTCTACGATGCCCGGCAGGTGCGCTACGGGGCACAGCATCCGAGCGAGGTGATTCATATCGTGGTGAGCGAAAAATTTGCCGCTAAAAGCCTGGTAAAATCAGACGATTGGGAGGCGGCGGGTGCTTATCCGGTGTTAAAATTGAATCAAATCCTCCACATTCCAACTGGGATTTATGTCTATCAACAAATGCATTCCTCTTTTTGGAATTTAGAAGATGGGCGTTTGATGAAATGGACAATGACGAGCAACGATGGTTGCGGGAACAGCTTTAAAATCGGGGAGAGAGCCGGCAACGAAATGCGGGTGCGCTTTTTTACCTACTGGGAAAACATGGTGGAGGGAGAACTGACTTTTCCTCTCACTGCGGAAACGGTTTTTTACGACGAACTGCCGGTGTGGGTGCGGACATTGGATTTTACCAAGCCCACGGGCGAGAGAGACTTTTTGCTGGCGCCCACGACGATTACCTCGAAAAACACGTCGCTCGCTTTTGCACCGGCAAAAATTGCCTGGAAGCTGGAGGACGAAAAAATCGTTCTCACAGTATCCAGCACGCTGGGGAGCGACCGATTTTTGTTAAAAGCAGAGTCTCCCCATGTTTTATTGGAGTGGCGGCAGGCGACTGGTGGCGAGTTAACTTTACGCCGGTCTCTCAAGTTGCCTTACTGGGAGTATAATCAGCCCGGCGACGCGGAACGGGCGCTGAAAGATCCCAAGTTTCAACAATAGTTAGGGACAAAAAGAGAGTCCGATGGGTTTAAGCGGCTGCGGGTTTCGGCGGTGCAACGGGTTCCTCGGCCTTTTCCCATTTGAATTCTTTTTTCGCTTCGTCGAGTTCGATTTTTTTGCCTTCGCAATCCGCCAAGCGCCCTGCTTTTGGCTTTGTCGACCGCTTTTTTTGAATGGTAGCGTGAGGTCTGCTAAGGACATTGCCCACGGCATCGATTAAAATATCCATGATGACGTCCCAAAAGGGGAAAAAGAGATTGAAACACAAGGTGGCCTCGATTCAGGGCAGGCGACCGAGGTAGCAATTTTCGTTTTATGTTCTGTGGGTGATCCGGATGGTTTGCGATCCCTCAATATTGGGGACATCGAAGCAACCGCAGAGCAGTCAAACCCGCCCATAGTGCTTATGCTATTTCCAATTCCTGCCGTATGCAGAATGACCAACCCGAGCGATTTGCGTCCATTTAACAGTCGCAGATGCCAGGGTGGCACCAAGGCCAGAGTGGCCTCAAGCAAATGCAATTCCTCGGTTGATGCGCCAAACACTGTTACTTCGATGCCGTTATTCGAGGAGATTCGGGCACATTGAATGAGAGGCTGTGTCGAGGATTGAAAATATTGGCTGGTCTGGCCGCTACCGGAAAAATCTCCCAGTATCGGTTCTCAAAGGCCCGACAATTCTTGGACAACAGGCTCGAACTCCGTTCTTAATGGCTCTGAATCGGTAAGTATCATGGAGGTAAATATGTTAGCAGGTGGGATAGCTTGGAATTGCGCATGCAGTGAGAAACTTGGACAGGAACAGAGTGTTGATTGTGTGCGGTGGGGTGCGTTTACCGAACGACTTGCCAACCGTTTCCCAGTTGGGCGAAAAACAGGGGGATGGTGAATCGGGCGTTCTCTGCCTTGGCGACGAAGGCAGGGTTTTTCAGGTCGTGAAAGAGCCAGACGATTTGCTTGCGGCAGATAAGCTTGAAGTTGAGTAAATCGTCGGGAAGGCGCAGCACTTTCAAATCCTTTTTGGGGAACATGATCTTTAGATATTGGCTTTCGATGACTTTCCTCATTCGGGCGGCATCTTGGGCATTGGCGAGGGCCGAATCGGTGGTTTTGAAGTCGAGGATTCGCAAGATTGGTTCCACCTCGCGCTTTTCGACGGCGTCTTGAAATTCGTGCAATATGGCAAGGATAGCCCGTTTGGCTTCCTCGGTAACAGCGTCTTGAGCTTTTGCCTGAAGCCAAAGTTTTACAGGGGGCGGCTCGCTGACTTTAAAGGGGATGACGCGGATCAAGGGGAGGACCGGATTTTCCTGCTCGGAAATCTCGAAATGGGCGAGTTCCCTGTCCACGTCGGAGGTGTCGGAGTCGGGTTTGATGGTATAGACTTTCGCACTGGCGAAGACTGGAGCCGGGGGCGGGGTGCCGTCGATGAGAGGTTTTTCTCCGAGGAAAATGGTGAGTTGGTTGATTCCTTCTCGTAACCAAGGGTTTATGGGGGTAATAGTGGTGAGACCTTCGCCGGTGGGGTCGATGAGGAGGGGGGCTTCGTCGATGCCAACGATGGAAATGGCAGATTTCGAAGTGAGGCGAAGGGCGTGGTGGGTCATGAGAAAAGAAGGCGGCGTTAGTCGTTGGCGATGAGATACCACGGGGTTTCGGGTTGCCAGATGTTTGCGGCATCAAAGACGTTCCACGTGACGAGTTCGCTGTTGGACGCTTCGACGCTGAAGGCATGGGTAACAAGGCGGATCGTCACGGTAAGTCCATTCCAATCGAGGCTTGGCTGAAGGACGAGTCCACCCGATGGACCGCTCCGGTAGGAGAGGTTTGCGCTGAGGGTGATGCCAGTGCGTCCTGAGCCGACGAGCTCGCCGCGCAAAAGGTACTCGTCGCCCAAGCGTGCTCCGAGACCGAGCTCGAGGAAGAGTTGTCCGTTCACGCGTATGCCGCCTTCCTGATTTTCGGGGCCGACTTTGGCAACTCTGCCGCTGATGCCGACTGTGCCGCCGATGACGATGTGCAGGAAGATGGAGGCCGCATAGTCGGTGAGCGCAGGCGGTATGCAGATGGATGCGCCAGCGATGGCGAGGAGGTTGGGGCGGATTTGCAGGGAGACGCCGATGAAAGGTTCGAGTCCGGCTTGCACTTCCCATCCGTAATAAGCTCTCCAATCGGTGTGTTCTTTCCAACCTGCGGCAATGGAGAGCTGGCCGCTGGGCAAAGTTATTTGCGGTTCAATCTCTATGGTGCCGCCAAGACCACGACGCAAAGTCACTTTGAGGCTATCATTAATTTCGTTCGCTATATCGCGGAAGAAATTGATGTTAACCGAACCTTGGAAGTAATAGCAGGGAAATGCCTCGACCTGCACCGAAGTCGGAGACTCATCCGGGCGTCCACGACCGTAGCCGTGGAAGACCGTGGGAGAAACTCCGTCGAGCCAGATGCCCTCGGCTTGCGGCGTGGGAACGGTTTCGTTTCTGGTCTCGCCAGACTGCCAGTCGGCTTCGGCGGGCGCACCGCTGCGCGACCATGCAATTTGTTTCTGGCAATTGCCTCCCGGATTGGTTTGGAGACGCATGTGAATAATGTCCGAACCACGCCCGGACTGCTGGGCCGAGACTTGCACAAGTTGGCGAATGGTCAAGGCAGTTGTAATGGTGTTCGCCCCGGTCGTCGGAACAATCTGGAGGCGTCCATTGACAGCCTGCCGTTTAGGACCTGACGCAGGATGGTCGCACGTCAGGGAAAACTCCGTGACCGCGCAAGGTTGGGTTGAGGGTAGGGGGACGAGTTGTTCTCCGCGGGTCGGCGGCGGTCTGCTGGGCGGCGGCGTGTAACGAGGCGCGAGGTGCGGGATCACTGGTCCCCCACCCCTTACCTGGGCTCCTCCCCCCGAGTGTCTAGTGGACCCGCCATGTCTGGCATTTACGGCGGGCTGTGCGTCCAGGGGTTCCAAAACAACAATCTCGGGCAAGGCCGCCTCAGTTTCTGCAGACAATGGCGCGCCTCCAGAATTGATCATGACCATCGTGCCTTGGATCTGCACTCCAGAGGCATCGATCATGACGTAATTTCCCCCGGACTTCAAGCAGATCGAATCGCCTTCCAAAACAATTTTCCGACCGATCAAGCTCACAGAAGTGGCACCTTTGCCGACAAGTTTATCGGTTTTTAATGAAATTTCCTCGGAGGTTTCGACGATTTCACTTTTGGCATTTAGAACGTGGGTCTCTCCCACATAAATCTTGGCGTCCTTTTCTAATTTTTCAGAAAAACTTCCCATCACCCTCAGATGGCTTGCTTCGTCGATTTTCTCGTAATGCAATTTCTCAATATGAGTATTTTCGTCCTCATGCACGGTCACAAAATGCGAGCCTCCACTCCCTTCATCGGTCTTCCAACCAATCTTCTCGTGCCTGCTTCCGTAGTTTGTCTCCTTAATATTATTACGAATGCGGATATCGAGATTTTTTTCGCCATGAATAAAAACTTGTTCGTCGCCTTTTTTATCCTCAAAACGGATTTCGTTGAAGCCTTGTCCGCCTTTGCTGGAATTGGATTTGACGGTGCTTTTGGTTTTTTCGTCGGGTAATTTGTAGGGCGGCATCGAACCGGCATTGTAAACACTGCCGATG
>JBBRFA010000101.1:0-13138 GCA_038225185.1 Chthoniobacterales bacterium | reverse complement strand
GATCCAAAAGATTACCGCTGGAGCGGCTACGGAGAAGCCGTGGGAGGAAAAAGAGAAGCGCTCACTGGCCTCAAAACGGTGGTGGAAACCTGGGAAGCAATGTTTGGAAACACTCGACTTGCCAAAACAGAAAGTGCGCAGGTCTCGGACGAACTCACTCGTGAAGAACGGGACTGGGTTTTATCCCGGTATCGATTGCTGGCTTACAACCAGGGTCAGGAGGGGGCATTGTCGGAGGAAGGGAATCCCATCCGACGCGGATTTACCGAGGAAGAGATTGCAGCGGTGATCGCTAATAAAGGCAAGCTGAGCCGCTGGGAATTGCTGCGTTGCCGGGTGCGCTATTTTAGTGATGGCCTGGTGTTTGGCGGGAAGAGTTTCGTCAACGAGGTGTTTGTGACAGAGCGAAGTCGATTTGGAGCAACCAGGAAATCGGGTGCCAAGCCCTTGCGCGGGCTCGACATCGGCGAGTTGAAAACAATGCGCGACCTGCGCCGAAATCCCATCGGACCGCGTTGACTCGGATTCAGCAGAGAGCCGTTTGATCGACATTAATCGGGATCGTCCCTTGTCAATGTTTATTAGCCAAATACCCATGCCCCATATAGCGCGGTCTTCGCACTGAACATCCGGTAGCTTTTAAATTGTGTAATAGCACTTCGCAAAAAAATTTCCCGCGAGTCGTTAATAATAACCAAACCAAACTGTCTATTTGCGGAAAAAACCTTGATCTATTCGGGACTGAAGAAGGAAAATGCATGGGGTAAAATGGCGGATCTATGCTCGCACAATTGAGCTGACTATCCGATTCATTTCCGGAAGTATTCGGCAAGATGCGAAACATAGCGGCAAAGCTGGCCACGCTAAGCGGAATGTTAAATCACCGGTTTTTTAAGTATGGAACTAACAAAAAAAACCCGCCATCGCTGAGGATGACGGGTTTTTGGTTGGTTACCGACGATGCGGGAACGGTTTAGGCGCGGCGTTCGGAGGGTTTGGCTCCGTTGACGATCAATTTGCGGCCCATGAATTCCTTGTCGTGCAATTCGGTCACGGCGCGTTTGGCTTCGTCCACGGTTGCCAGAATCACGAAGGCAAAGCCTTTCGATTTCTGGGTGTATTGATTGCTCACAACTTCGGCGCTAACCACGCTGCCGACTCCGTTGAAGAGTTCGGAGAGATCGCTTTCGGTCGTTTCGTAGGAGAGGTTGCCGACGTAGAGCTTCGGGGTGGTGACTTCCACCGTCTCGGACTGCCGGGGTTCCCGTGTCGCGCGCTCTTCACCCGGAGGATTATCGAGCCGACGATAGGAATCGGAGGGGCGGCCATTGCGGTCTTCGGTGGTGCGGTTTTCGTGGCCACGCTGTTCCTGCGGACGCGGAGATTGCTGTTCGCGGACAGGTGCGGCATCCGGTGTTTTTTTTCCTGAGAAAAAAGCCACGATTTTCTGCCAGAAAGTCAATGGTTTGGCAGAAGCGGCTTCGCGAGTGCCGTAGTTCGAACGTTCCCGACGCGACCGGGAGCGGTTATTGCCACGCGACTGACGTCCATCGCCGGAGCGACGTTCACTGCGTGATTGCTGTCCGCGTTGATTAGGCGAACTGTTATCTTTCGTATTAGTATTCATTTATTGCTGAGAAATGACAAATCGCACCTTGTATGCTAAGCCCATCAGCCATTCATGACAGGATGTCGAATGAATCTAGGATGGGGATTTTATGTCAAAGAACCGGCAGGCAGAGCCTCATTATCCATCGCGCCGGAAGTGTTCCTGCCCAGAGAAAATGACACGCCTTCGTGCCGGGAAAGATGTATCTACTGTAAAAAACTCATTTGTGCAAGCTGCGAATGCCGCCCATCGATCACGTGGTTGAATTTGGCAAATTTTTCCTCTTTTTTCGTTTCGCTAACCTGTTAAAACTTTCCTTCCAATGACGGCAGAGACAGACTTGTTTATTCTCGTGGGACCCACAGCTTCGGGAAAAACCGATCTTGCCCTTGCTCTCGCTGCCAGGGCCGGTGCCGAAATCGTCAATGTGGATGCCTACCAGATTTATCGCGGATTGCCCGTGCTAACAGCGGCGCCCACCGTGGAGCAGCGCGCCCGGGTGCCGCATCATTTGGTGGAGGCTCTCGACCCTGCGGCGGAGCTGAGTGCTCTCGAATATGCTGCTCTCGCCCAGGCTGCCATGACCGACATCCGCCAGCGAAAACGGCGCATCCTGCTTGTGGGCGGCGCGGGTTTTTATCTCGAAGCGATCCTCGGCGCATCATCCACCGCTCCGCCGCCGGATGCCGCGATTCGCCTTGCGGTGGAGCAGTTGGATCCCGGGGAACGACTCACGGAATTGCAACGCCTCGATCCCACGGCTGCTACCGTGGTTGATTTACAGAACCCCCGGCGGGTGCAGCGCGCCCTCGAAATCGTGCGACAAACCGGCAGGCCGTTTGCCTGTTTCGCACCGGCTCCGCTGCCAGCGGTGGCTGGCGCTGTGATCGATCTGCCAAGGGAAATTTTACAGAAACGCATCGTCACCCGGGTGGATGCCATGCTCGCTGGCGGCGCCATCGAAGAAGTGCGCAATCTCAATTTACATGGAAAAACCTGCGGCCAAGCCATCGGCCTGCCCGAAATCCGCCAGTTGATTGCCGGTGCCATCAGCCTCCAGGAATGCCGCGAGAAAATCATCATTGCCACCCGTCAATACGCCAAACGTCAGCTCACATGGTTCCGCAATCGCTGCCCCTGGCCTTGGTTGCCACCTGCGGAGATCAACTGGCCCGATTAGACCCATCACTTAATGTAACGAGTAAAAATGGCGAAGTCATTTCGGCCACGGGAGCAGCGGGTGAAGTCGGACGACACCTGCGGGGTGCGATTTTGCAAGGATTGCAGCCCAAGGCGGGTTCGCTGACGAAATTTATTTGTTATGACGCCGGAATTCGCTGGGTGCCTGGCCATTTGCCGCCAGGAAACTCCGGGTAAATTGCGTGGAGCCAGCATAGCCAGTGCGCCGGGCGATTTCGCGAATGGGCAGACTTGACCGTCGCAGATAACGTTCCGCTGCGGAAAGGCGCAAATGCCGCAGGTAAGCGGCGGGTTCCAAGCCATAGGTTTGCTTGAAAGTGCGGGTGAGATGTTCTCGCGACTGGCCAATGTCGGCGCAGAGTTGTTTGATGTTGACTGGCTCGACGTAACGCGTCTGGATAAGCTGCCGGAGTTGGGTGGCGGGATTGGAGAGACCTGCGGCGGCGCTTTCCAAATGTTCCCAACAACTGACAAAAACCGCGTGCGCCGCCTCTGCCAGTGCCTGAATGCCGGTGAGTCTGCCCTCGGCCAAATCCTCGATGAGCCGACCCAGGGCCCGGCTGGCGGCGGTCCCCTCGGGCAGATCGATGACCGGGCCAAACCGTTTACGGAGTTCTCCCCAAAGATGCCAGGCCGATTCGCCCTCGAAATTGATCCAGCGAAATTCCCAATGTGTGGCGTCGTCTTTTTTGAAACAGTAATTACTCTTCTCCGGCACCAGAGCTATGAAAGCCGACCCCGGCGGCACCAGCCATTCCTCCCCACGATAACGAAACCTTCCACATCCGCCCAAAGTTTGTTGCACGATCACATATCGTTCGCTCCCGCGTTTGGCATTATCCCAGGTATAAGTCTCATTCTGCGTTCTATCGCGTTTAAAATTCGTGCTTGGCAGGGCAAAAGGAGGCACATGGACATTTTTCATACGTGCCGCAAAGATCACAGATTGTTACTTTTTATCACGCATTTTATCTGGTCATAATTCCATCCGCAGCCCATACTCCCCGGCAACATTATGAGCCAAAAAACCAAACTCAGCGGTCACGCCGCCCACACCAAAGACGCCTCCACCTCTGCTCTCCCCGGAGAATTTTCGCGTCCCATTAAAATCACCATGCTCGGGGCCGGCAGCGGATTCACCCCGCGCCTGGTGAACGACATTCTCCAGACCCCCGGCGAAAAAGGCGGCACCATTGCACTCGTCGATATCGACGAATCGCGTCTCACCACCATGGCCAAAGTGATCCGCAAGCTGATCGCCAAGTTAGGCAAAAAAAATTGGAAAGTTCTCGCCTCGACCGACCGGCGTGTAGTCCTCGCCCAAAGCCATTACATCGTCAATTGCATCGAAGTCAGCGGCTTGGAATGCGTCCAATTCGACAACGATATCCCGCTCAAATATGGCATCGACCAATGTATCGGCGACACCATCGGGCCAGGCGGCCTTTTTAAAGCGTTGCGCACCGTGCCCGTCTTTTTGGAGGTGCTCAAAGACGCCGAACGTCTCGCCCCCGAGGCCATCGTGCTCAATTACACCAACCCCATGAACATCCTCTGCCTCGCTGCCGGGCGCACGAGTCCGCTCTCTCTCGTCGGTCTCTGCCATTCGGTGCAAGGCACCAGCCAGTTGCTCTCGGAATACGCCGAAATCGCTTATCCCGAAATGGAATGGGAATGTGCCGGGATCAATCACCTCGCCTGGTTCACCAAACTCAAACACGGTGGCAAGGATCTGTATCCGCAGCTTAAAAAACAATTTGCCGGGGAAATCGCCCTCGGCCATCGCGAAGCAAAAGCCGGCCTGGTGCGCACCGACGCCCTCGATCCACGCAATGCTGGCGAAGGCGACATTCTCACCAAAACCAAAGACCTCGTGCGCAAAGACATGTGCCTGCATTTCGGTGCGTTTATCACCGAAAGTTCCGGTCATCTCTCCGAATATCTCCCCTACTACCGCAAGTCGCCCGAGGGTCGCGAATTACTGCGTCCCGGCTATGATGGTGGCTCACGTTTTTATGCCTCCAACTGGCCGCAATGGCGCGAAGCAGCCGACCGCCAGCGCCTCGCCCTGGTGCGCGGCACCGAGCCGCTCGACTGGACACGAAGCTGGGAATACGCCAGTTGGATTATTGAAGCCCGTGAAAAAAACGTCCCTTACCGTTTCCACGGCAACGTCCCCAATCAAATCGATGGTGGCGGAAGTCTCATCACGAATCTGCCTCAAAATGGCTGCGTGGAAGTGGCTACCCTGGTCGATGGCAACGGCATTCAACCCACCCGTTACGGAGCCTTGCCCCCGCAGATGGCAGCTTTGTGCGCCTCAAACATGGCCGTGTTCGATCTCGGCGCCACGGCGGCCATCGAGCGCAGCAAGGAAGCAGCCATTCATGCCTTGCTGTTGGATCCATTGACTGCGGCGGTCTGCAGCCCGAGACAAATCAAAGCAATGACCCTGGAACTTTTCCAGGCCGAAAAAGCCTTTTTGCCGGGATACAAATAACCGGGAATGTCAAAAGGGCCAAGGGGCGGCGCATTCGACAGCCGGGATTGCCGCCCTACCCGGGACATCAGCCGACCGTTTTTTACCCATTACTTTCGAGAACGGGGGTAATCCCATGCGTTTGATGGGGTTTGGAGGATAAATTAGCGGTGGCCAGTCATCGTCGCCGGATCAAGGATTTCGCGCAGTTTATCCACTGGTAAAACGGCTTTTTCGAGGCAGATTTCGCGGATGGTTTTGCCGGTGCGCTGGCTTTCTTTGGCGATTTCCGCCGCCCGATCATAGCCGATGAGAGGGGCGAGACTGGTGACCATGGCGAGACTTTGTTCGATGAGCGATTCGCAGCGTTCGCGGTTCGCCGTTAAATCGGCAACGCAGTTTTTGGCAAAAAGCCGGGTGGCATTGCTGAGAAGATGCACACTTTCCAGCAGGCTGTGAGCGATGACCGGCATGGCAACATTCAACTCGAAATTACCGCTCGCTCCCGCCCAGGTAATGGTGGCGTCGTGACCGATGACCAGGGCGCAAACCTGGAGCAAAGCCTCGGGCAGCACGGGGTTCACTTTGCCCGGCATGATGGAACTTCCAGGCTGGAGGGCGGGGAGCTGGATTTCGGCAAACCCACAACGCGGACCACTTGCCAGCCAGCGGAAATCGTTGGCGATCTTGGTGAGGCTCACGGCGAGGGTTTTAAGTTGTCCGCTGGCTTCCACCAGTGCGTCGCGACTGCTCTGGGCCTCGAAATGATTGGCAGCCTCGCGAAATGGGATGCCGGTTTTTTCAAAGAGAATCCGGCAGACGCGATTGGAAAATTCGGGGTGGGTGTTGAGTCCGGTGCCAACGGCGGTGCCGCCGAGGGCGATTTCTTCGAGTGCGCGAATGGCGTGTGCGACGCGATTTTTGCCCAGCTCGATCTGGCGGGCGTAACCGGAAAATTCCTGTCCAAGCCGGATCGGGGTGGCATCCATCAGGTGAGTGCGCCCGATTTTGAGGACCGACCAGAATTCGCCGGTTTTGCCGGTTAATTGGTGATGCAACAGATCGAGGGCAGGGAGGAGATCGTTTTTGAGAGATTCCGCGGCGGCAATGTGGATGGAGGAGGGGATGACGTCGTTGCTCGACTGACCAAGATTCACGTGGTCGTTGGGATGCACGGGCAGATGAGAGCCGATGGCCAGGCCGTGAAGTTGCGAGCAGCGGTTGGCGATGACTTCGTTGGCGTTGGTGTTTGTGCTCGTGCCAGAGCCGGTCTGGAAAATATCGAGAGGAAAATGGCGGTCGTGGAGACCTTCGGCGACTTCGCTGGCTGCGATAACAATGATGTCGGAGAGAGCTGGATCGAGCAGACCAAGATCGCGATTGGCTTGGGCGGCACCGGTTTTCAGGAGGCCGAGCGCGCGGATGAATGCACGAGGGAACCGATGGCCGCTGATGGGGAAATTTAAAACGGCACGCTGGGTGGAAGCACCGTAAAGGGCATCGGCGGGGAGGGTCATGTCCCCCATGGAATCGTGTTCGATGCGGGCGGCAGACATGATCTTTTACACCGGGCAGCCGTCGAAGCTGCTAAGGGTTATTTTACCGGGGAGGCGCTGGCGGTGCGAGGGGTTTTGGAGATGCGAATGAGGTCGCTCAGGATGTTGAGGGTCTCGTAGCGGATGGCGTCCACCTCGGGGTCCTCCTCCTCGGCGTCCTCGGCTTCGGGGTCCTTGGGTTTGGCGGGTTTTTTAACGTTGGCGGCGAGGGTAAGGGTCTCTTTATCCACGTCGTCGAGAGCGAGGGCGAAGACTTTATCGGTTGACTTTGTTGCTTTGGCCCGGGCTTCGGTGCGAGTTTTTTTGCGGACTTCATCCTCGGCGATCATGTCGCGGCGGGCTTGTTCGTTGAGCGGCAGGGTGTTTTTTTCGATTTGTTCGCGCACGCGGTTGATGTCTTCGCTGGTGTATTTGAATTCGGGATCGGTGACCACACGATCACCGCTCAGGCGGCGGAGTTCAGGGATATGGAGAATGCGCTGGTTATTGACGAGGTCCAGTCTGCAAGGGGCGATTTCGTCGTAGGGGAGCGGATTTTCAAGGGCGACTTCGCCGACTTTGGGTGAGTCGTAAAGCGAGGGAAGCTGAATGTCTGAGGCCACTCCACGAAGCTGGGTGGAGCCGCCGGAGACGCGATAGAATTTCTGGATGGTGAGCTTGAGCGCACCCGCGCCATCGCCTTGGGAAAGGAGGGGCATGAAATCGTCGAGGCCGATCATGGTTTGGACGGTGCCTTTGCCGAAGGTGGTGGAATCGCCCACGACGATGGCGCGCCCGTAATCCTGGAGAGCGGCGGCAAAGATTTCGCTGGCCGAGGCGCTGAATTTATTGGTGAGAACGATGAGCGGGCCTTTGTAGGCGACGCCGGGATTTTTATCTTCGAGGACGAATTTACCGCCGTTGACGGTCTGATATTGGACGACGGGGCCTTCGGTGATGAAGAGGCCGGTGAGGTTGACCGCTTCTTCGAGTGAGCCGCCGCCATCGCGGCGCAGGTCGATGATGAGGCCGTCGATATTTTCCTTTTGGAGCCGGGTAAGGAGGGCGAGCACGTCACGGGTGGTGCTGCGTGAGGTCTTGGATTTTTCCTTCATGTCGGCATAGAAGGAGGGGAGGGTGATGAGGCCGAGGCGTTCGACTTTGCCATCGGCGGCGGGGCGTTCGATGAGTTCGGCTTTTGCGGCTTTTTCTTTGAGTTGAACTTCGTCGCGCACGATATCGATGACTTTGCGCTGGCCCGCGGTGTCGTTGGTGGGGATGATTTGCAGGCGCACGGTGGTGCCTTTTTTTCCACGGATTTTATCGACGACTTTGTCGAGCTTCATATCGACGGTTTCGACGAAAGGATCTTTTCCTTGGGCGACGCCGCTGATGCGGTCGCCGACTTTGAGGCGTCCATCGCGTTCGGCGGGGCCGCCCACGATGAGTTCGGCGATGCGGGCATAGCCTTCCTCGGATTTAAGGACGGCACCTATGCCGACGAGCGAGAGTTTCATGGTAATCTCGAAGCTGTCTTGCTGCGATTTTCCGAAGTATTCAGTGTGCGGATCGTAGGTGGTGGCGAGGGAGTTGAGGAAGAGTTCGGTTTGATCGACACGTTCCCGTTCGTTTACGTTACGGAGCACTTGATCGTAGCGTTTGGTGATGGCTTCGACGGGTTTGCGAATGGCGTCTTTATTGAGTTTTTCGGTGATAAGCTCGTTGAGGAGCCGTTGACGCCAAAGGGTGTCGGCCTCGGCCATGGTGGCAGGGCGGGGGAGTTCTTTGCGATCCACGATGATGGATTCGTCGGAGGCAAAGTTGAATTCGCCGGGGACTTCTTTTTTAATCCAGGCGATACGATCAGCGACGCGTTTTTTGTAGAGATCGTAAATTTCGTAAACGGCTTTCAAATTGCCGAGAAGAATTTCGTCGTCGAGTTGTGTGGCATATTTTTGGCGGAACTCTGCAACATCGGATTCGAGGAAAAAGAGTTTGGAGTAGTCGAGATCCTGGAGATAACGCTCAAGGACGCGGGCCGAGGTGGCATCTCCCAATTTGGTCTGGGTGTAATGGCCTTGCTCCAGCAGGCGTGCGACAGAGAGTGCGATCTGGCCTTGATCGGGTTCTTTGGCAGGGGCACTGGAAAGCAATGCGCCCAGGATGGCAACTGTGATAACAATCCGAAGTTTGGAAAGAGTCATTATGAAAAAGAATCGTGACAGATTTGGTTGGAAATGCAATTGGCTATATACGACAGGAATAAATGAAGCTGCGAAGCGTATTTCGCAGCCATAAACACCTGCGGCTTTGTTTTTTTAATTTTATGCCAGATTTTGACTCATTTACAGGCGGGGTGTTCGATACGAACTGTTTTTATCTTTCTGCGCCCGAGGGAAATTTCCTGATCGATGCGCCCGCAGGAGCTCTCGATTGGTTGCAAAGCAAGGATGCCCAGGTCGATCTCCTTCTGCTCACCCACGGTCACGTGGATCATATTCTCGATGCGGCGAAGATTCAAAAAGCTTATGGATGTCCAGTTGGATATCACAAGGACGGCGAGGCGATGCTGATGGATCCGACATTTTTTAAAAAATTTGGCTTCGGTCTCGAAGTGGAACCGCTGGAAGCGGGAGGGTTTCTGATCGATGAATCAGCAGAGGAGACGTATCTGGGGCGCAGATTTCAAGTGTTGCTGGTGCCAGGACATTGCCCGGGCAGCCTGTGTTTTTTTGATCGGGCGACGAACGAGCTTTTCGGTGGCGACGTGCTTTTTGCCGGAGGAGTAGGTCGATGGGATCTGCCAGGAGGGGATCGTGAAGTGCTTTTAAGCGGGATTAAAAGCAAACTTTTTCCCTTGGGCGACCCGGTAACGGTCTATCCAGGGCATGGTCCTGCGACGACCATTGGTCGCGAACGCGCCACAAATCCCTACCTTTTTTGAACGTTGTTTGAACGGCCGACAACCTTTCGTTGTATCAATACGTTCACTATGATGATGTCACCTTCCGCAGCGTCGCATTTTTTTGCGTTTGCCGTCCTTTGTCTCACCTCAGTGCCGGTTTATTCCGAAATAACCGGACGCATTTCCCTCCAAGGCACGCCGCTTTATCCAGATGCCGTGATCGACAACGCCACCGATAAGCACTGTCAGGAACACGGCGAGATTAAAACCAGCGATTGGATCATCAGCCCCGAGGGCGGCCTGGGCGATGTCGTCGTTTCCATCGTCGAACCCCCGGCGGGCGCAACAGCCGATAGCCCCAAAAAAATCGATATCCTTCAGGAGGGCTGCACCTACAAGCCTCATGTTTCCGCTTTGCTGGCCGGCGGACAAGCCTCGATTAAAAACGGCGACGACACGCTGCACAACGTCCGTGGTGTGGCATTTCTCGGCAGAGGAAAACGCAGCCGTCCGCTTTTTAATATCGGCCAACCCGTCAAAGGCATGGTCCTCGAACACACCTTTAAAGAGACCGGCACTTACAAACTCAACTGCGACGTGCATCCCTGGATGGAAGCCTGGGTCCTGGTTTTTCCGCACCCCTTCTTTGCCGTGAGCGCTCCCGATGGCACATTCTCCCTGCCCGCTGGTCTGCCCGATGGCGAATACACCGCCCAATCCTGGCACAGCCGTTTTAAAACGCCGCTCATCCAAAAAATCACCGTCACCGGAGGCAAAGCGGAGATGAATTTCACCTTCGATGCCACCCAATCCCAGTAGCAAAAATCCGTTACTCCCGCAGCACACGCACCACCCAGCTTGCCGCTGGGATGTCTCCGACTTCCAATTTCTCCGCTTTACCTGGCATCACGACTTTCACGCCGCGCATCACCTCCGTGGGATGCAGATTGACGAAAAGTGCCACCGCTTTTTTTCCGTTATCCCGCACACACCCGTGGAGCCAGTGTCCGCTCGCCGTTTCGCCGTTTAACCGCCCATAATCGGCATTCTCTCCGTTAAGCGGATTCAAAGGCAGGAAATTGCCATCCGTAAATGGCGGCACACTCACGGTTTTCAGCAAAGCCACGTAATCTTCCCGCAATTCCTTTTGCTCCGCGCTCAGCTCGTTCTTTTTCCAAGCCACCAGACTCGGCAACGACCAGTAATCGAAGATCGAACTCCGCCCATCCTCGCCCCCGAATCCTTCCGCTCCCTCGGCTTTTTCGCCAAATTCCTGACCGTTGTAAAGCATGATCGAGCCCCGGCTTGCCCCAAACAACACCGCCCCCACAGCCGGTCCCACCTTCGCGCCCACGTCGCCCCAGTTTCCTTTCGAGGCCAGCCGCACCTCGTCGTGATTCTCAACATAACGCAGGCTGTGATGAAAAAGAAAATCGTTCGGAACCGTCAAATCATTCGCCCAACGTCCGCTCTCATAAATTCCCTTCAAAGTCTTATAGCTCGGATCATCATAGACCGCGTCAAATCCAGCATCCAGCAAGTCTTGCATCACATTGTCAAACTCCGCCAGCCGCGCATCCGCCGGGGGCACCTTGGCCGGGTCGTTATTATACGCCTCCGCCGCGAACCACACCTTCGCATCCCTTTGCCGCGCCCGCGCAATCGCCCATTTCCAAAATTCCGGCGGAATCATGTGCGCCATGTCGCACCGAAACCCATCCACCCCCAACTCCTGCCAGTAGGACAGCACCGCATCCATCTTCACCCACGTATCGGGCACCTCTGCCGCCGGACTTTGCGACGACGGAAAAAGCCGCGTCCCGGCCACAAAATCGAAGCCGAAATTCAGCTTCACCGTCTCATACCAATCGCCAATCCCCGGCGTCCACGAATTCACATTATTGCCCGTCACCTTGCCATGATCCATCTCCCCCACAAACAATCCATCGCGGCCCTCGCCCGCCTGCGTCGGCAATCTCAGCGGCGGTTCCCCCTGCAAATAAAAGAAATTATTCTCCACCGCAAAAAACTTCCCGCGATCATCCTTTTTTCCAAACGCCAGCTCCGGCTTCACATCCGAATCGTGACTTCGCGCCACATGATTCGGCACAAAATCGATCACCGTGCGCATTCCCCGCGCCCGGATTCGCTCCATTAATGCCCGAAACTCCGCCAGCCGGTTCGCCGGTTCGTCCGCAAAATCCGGGCAGACATCGAAATAATCCTTGATCGCATACGGACTGCCCGCCACGCCCTTCAATAAATCCGGATCATCCGCCGGCGCCCCGATCTCCGAATAATCCGTCCCCGTCGCCTGTTGCAACACCCCCGTCAACCAGACATGCGTCACCTGAAACTCCGCCAACGCCGCCAGCACCTTGTCGTCAATCCCCGAAAATTTGCCCGTCCCATTCTCCGCCAGCGTCCCATGCGGCTTCCTCGTCTCGTTCGTATTTGAAAAATGACGCACAAAAAGCTGATACACCACCGGCCTTTTTTCGCTCGTCAGCCGTCCCCGCCGCCGCACCACCGCCGGTTCTTCCGTCAGCTCGATCTCATCGTAAACCGCCAGCGCCTTGTCGCCCGCTCCCGGCACCAGCCACGGATCGTTTGCCGCCGTCAGCATTCCCCAACCATCGGGCGAATCCAAGCCCTTCCGCCAGAGCGACACCGACACTTTCCCCGGCACCGTTTCCGACGGCCAGGGGATCGACACCGTCGTCGAATCCTTGTCCAACGTCCGCGTAACCTCCGTCGGAGCTTCGTAAGGCTGCCATTGCCAATCGTTCCAGACCCGGCGCGCCGCCTCTGCATTACCAAAAACGATCAATTGATTCGCCTGAAAAGGCAAAAAAACCGTCGAACCCTCCTGATTTTTTCCATACGGCACGATGGCCGACCCCATTTCGCCGAAGCCCAGGGCGATAAACAACCGGTGAGCATCGCGCGACGCCGCCGGATCGTGAAAAGTAAATTCCAGCCTGCCGGGCGACACCCTGGCCGATTCGATTGCAAGCGGTTCCATGGCAGGAAGCATGGCTGACGAAAACAGCAGAATCGAAGAAAAAAACAGACCGGTGAACCAGCGATGCGGGGGTTTCATGCCCACATCATGACTTCGCCCGCTCCTTTCCTCAAGCCTTCGCCGCAGATTCCTCGCGATCAATTTATGGAATCGTTTGCAAACGCCGCGTAAACTGCGTAGGTTTTTTATAGTTCACTCCAATTATGATTACCCCCCCCACATCCTCTCGCAAAACTGGCTTCACCTTGGTGGAATTGCTCACCGTTATCGCCATCATCGCCATTTTGATGGGTATTTTGTTTCCCACCATCGGCTCCGCCATCGAATCCGCCAAAAAAGCCCAGGCAAAAAACGACACCATCCAAATCGTCACGGCGGTAAAAGG
>JBBRFA010000100.1:0-13187 GCA_038225185.1 Chthoniobacterales bacterium | reverse complement strand
CGCACCAAAAACAGCCGCTTCATTGTCTGCAAAGTGAACGCCATGGATACCCCCGCGCTGATCGCTCTGATGCGGGAACATCAGATTGCCGTCACGTGCAATGCCTGCACCTGCCAGACCAATCACAGCGTTCTGGAGGCGTGCGCCGAGGCGGGTTCGCATTATCTCGATATGGCGGCGGATATTTATTCGCCGCCGGGTGTGAAACGTCCGGGGAAAAATTCCTACGAAGCAGAGGTGGAAAAATTCGACGCTAGATTCCGCGAGCGCGGTCTGGCGGGCATCCTTTGCATGGGCTGCGATCCCGGGGTGGTGAACGTTTTTGCCCGCTGGGCGATGGATCGGTTGGATACGGCGTCGAGTATTCGCGTGCTCGATGCGGATAATGCCGAGGTGCGCGGGTATCGTTTTGCGGTGTTGTTTTCGCCCGAGACATTTTTTGAAGAACTGGGCGCGACGCCTTATTATGTCAAAGACGGCCGCGTAACAGCCGGGAAACCCTTGGAGACCGAGGTCGAATGGGTGCGCTTCCCCGATCCTGTCGGGCTACAAAAAACCTATGCCGTGGCGCACGAGGAAGGCGTCTCACTGGGGTTGTATCCACCGTTTGTGGAAAAGGGAGTGCGCTATTCCGTATTCAAATACAATCTTTCCGAGAAAGTGGTCAACGTGTCGAAATCGCTCGCCTTGCTCAATCTCGATACCTGGAAAAAAATCAAAGTCGATGGCGTCGAAGTCTCCCCGGTGCGGGTGGCCAGCGCCAGCCTGCCGAAACCAGCGCAGTTGGGTGCGACCGTGGAAGGGTATTCCTGCGTGGGCACCGAGGTGCGGGGAACCAAAGATCGCAAGCGGGTGGAATATTTCGTCTATACGATGGACAGCCATCGCGATGCTTATGAGAAATATGGCTACTCACTTACCCTGGTGCAAACGGGAATTCCGCCAGCTTTGGCTGCGCGTTTGTTGGTCACCGGAAAAATCCCGGAACGCGGCGTGATGATGCCCGAGGCGTTAAACCCGGAAATCTTTATGGACAACCTCTCCCGCGAAGGTCTCCCCATCTTTATCGAACGCCGCGAAGTGGAACGGCTCTAGCGTCTCTAGCGGCCCTAGCGATAGATCTGGGTCAAATGGCGCGCGGTGCTTTGCAAACGATCGATCAATACCGCAGGTTCCAGCACGCGCGCGTGTCTGCCCCAGCTTAGGATCCAACGCTCGATTTCTTCGAGACTTTGCAGTTTCAATGCCATCTCGAGGGCGCCATCGGCCAGTTTTTTGAGCTTTTGCGAATTGTGCCACTCGCGTTCTCCGATCAATTGGGCGGCAAACGCATCGAAACGAATTTTGATTTTAAACGTTCCCTTGCCGGTAAACACCCCGAAGCTGGCTCCCAGATGTTCGCTGATCGAAAAATCTGCCGGACGCTGAAATCCTGCTCCCGTTTCGCGCACTTTTTTCATGCGCGGCAGTGCGAAGGTGCGAATTTGTCTCCGCACCAAATCGTAGCCAAAGAGATACCAGAGCTTCTCCACGCAACCGAGGTGATAGGGTTGCACCCGGCGGGTTTCGTATTTGCTGCTGTTGAGCTTTTTATAGCTAAATTCCAATTCGGCCGAACGCAGCGTGGCTTTGCTCACCGCCTCAAACAAATCGATATCCGCCACCGTGGCGCCGATGCCACGAAAAGAAATCGCGGCATCCACCTCGGTAAATTGAAAGGAAACCTTTTCGTGCAGACTGGCAGTTATTTTTTCAAAGGCCGACTTAAGCGGTTTCTCAAACGGCGTGCCCTGGTATTGTGCCACCGCTTTTTCGGCAACAAACAACGCGACCAACTCGCTCTCCGAGACTTCAATCTGCGGAAAATTCTCCACCTTCCTGGTGTAGTAAAAACCAAATTTAAGCTGATCATACTCAATCGGGAGTTGAAATTGATCCCGCATGTAATCGATATCCCGCTGGATGGTCTTGGGGGTCACCTCCAAATCCTCGGCGATTTTTCGACAGTTCGGGTAACGATTCGCCGACAATTCCGTGTGCAAACGCATCATCCGGGCAAACGGCGGACGCGATAACCGCACCGATTGCTTCGAGCGCACGCGCGATTTTCCGGCAATGGTGGAAAGCTTCATGAATGTAAAATTTTATCGCGAACCCACCAGCATGTCCATCCTCAGATTCCCCACCCAATCCTTCGGTTTTTACTTTCAATAGATCGTAAACATCGGTTTAAACTATCCAACCCTTCTGTTTTTCCACGTGGACAGCCCTTGGCTTCTGATGGAGACTCTCTTTCTATGAATCCGCTTATCTCCATCATCCTTGTCGGCATCGCTGCCCTTGCCCTCCTTGTTTTCTTTTTACTGATCATCAATTTCGTCGGAGTATGGTTTCGAGCCAAAATCGCCAATGCGCCCGTCGGTTTTTTTAATCTCGTCGCCATGCGCTTCCGCAAAGTGCCCGTGGGCGCCATTGTCGATGCCCGCATCACCGCCGTAAAAGCAGGTATCGAAATCGATTCCGATCTCCTCGAAGCTCATTACCTCGCTGGTGGCAATATCGAACAAGTCGTGCTCGCCCTCATCGCCGCCGACAAAGCCCAGATTACCCTCGATTACAACCGCGCCTGCGCCATCGACCTCGCCACCAAAGGCACCGGCAAAACCGTTCTCGAAGCTGTCCGCACCAGCATCAACCCCCGCGTGATCGAATGCCCCAACCCTGCCACCGGCAAAAACACCATCGACGCCGTTGCCAAGGACGGCATCGGAGTCCGCGCCCGCGCCAAAGTCACCGTTCGCTCCAACCTCGACCGCTTCATCGGCGGAGCCACCGAGGAAACCATTATCGCCCGTGTCGGCGAGGGCATCGTCAGCACCATTGGCTCCTCCAATTCCTATAAAGACGTGCTTGAAAATCCCGACCGTATCTCCAAAACCGTTCTGGCCAAGGGTCTCGACAGTGGCACCGCTTATGAAATCCTCTCCATCGACATCGCCGACGTCGATATTGGCGAAAACATCGGGGCCAAACTCCAGGCCGAGCAGGCCGAGGCCGACAAACGCACCGCCCAGGCCCGTGCCGAAGCCCAGCGCGCCCAAGCTGTCGCCACCGAGCAGGAAATGAAGGCTCGCGTCCAGGAAATGCGCGCCAAAGTCGTCGAAGCCGAAGCCCAGGTCCCCATGGCCATCGCCGAAGCTTTCCGCAGCGGTAACCTCGGGATCATGGACTACCTTAAAATCAAAAATCTGGAATCCGATACCAACATGCGCAGCTCCATTGCGGCACCCGA
This sequence comes from Chthoniobacterales bacterium, assembly GCA_038225185.1. Lineage (GTDB taxonomy): Bacteria > Verrucomicrobiota > Verrucomicrobiia > Chthoniobacterales > DASVRZ01 > DASVRZ01. The sequence goes on along the minus strand of JBBRFA010000100.1, from coordinate 9,895 downwards.
TTCCAAACTTCGCGAATAAACCACTCGCAAGCCTCCTGCAAAGGCCATGGAACAACTCTTTTTCATCCTCGTTTTCGGACTCATCGCCCTCGTGCGCTGGCTCATCGAAAGTGGAAAACTGAAGAAAATCTTCGGCGATTTCAATTCCGATCTCAACAATCAGAACGACGGCAAATTTACCAACCCCAACACGCCCACCTTTCCCCGGCAGACTCCGCCTCCCCGACCTGCCAGCAACCTCAGTCCCGAGGAAGTGCGCGTGCGGAAATTTATGGAAGCTCTCGGTCTGCCGTCCGATTCCGCTCCCCCACCTCCGGTGCAGTCCACGCCATCCCCCGTCTCTCCACAGTCGCGTCCAAGTAGAATTCCACCAATCCTTGCCGAATCCCCCATCGCCGATCGTGTCCGGTCCGAAAAAGAGGGTCTCCAGCGGCGTCTGGCCGAAAAACGCCGTGTTTACGAGCGCAACCTGGCCCGTGTGCCGAAACCGCCCCAGCGGCCCGTCCCGGTTTTGCCTGTCCCCATGGAGGCTGACTCCAAGGAATCGGTGGAAGATTATTTTAACCTGCAAAACTCTAACCAACCCGATCTGGAAGCCATCCCCGAGATGGCCCCTTTATCGTTCGAGTTCGGGCAATTGGATGGCAACCAAATCCTGGAGAAAAAAGCCACCTCCTCACAAGCTCTTGATCGTGTCTTTGGTCAGGGCACCGACCTGCGCCGCCTCATTCTCGCCCAGGAAATTTTCGGCAAGCCAAAATCCTTGCAAAACCCTTAAAGGCCGCTAATCTTGGCCTCCACTTGAAGCCGACGTGGCGAAATTGGCAGACGCGCTAGACTCAAAATCTTGTTCTCGTAAGAGAGTGTCGGTTCGACCCCGACCGTCGGTATTTTTCAAGGGATTCCATTTTTTACGTGTCCGAACAGCCCGAATTCGATTTTAATCTTACGGCTGCGGCATCCAGGGTAGAAGCATCTCCCATCCCTCACGAGCCAGCGCAGCCCGGTCTCGATTTTACCAGCGAGGCTCCGTCGGGATTTGCCGCCTGGCGCGAACAATGGCAGGCGCGCAAAAACAAAATCAGCCGCGCCACCGGCCTTATTTTCGATCGATCCGTCGAGGTCAATCTCGCCTCGGGCATCACCCTCCAGGGCCTTGTCCAGATCGATACCGCCACCTTTCTCCGCACCGATATTCGTAATAACGAACTGCTTTTCCGCGTCGGCGGCGTCTCCTTCCGACTACCCGAAATCGAATCCTGCGTCACCCTCGACCCTTAACCCTCCCGCTTCTTTTCCTTGGCAAAACGAAAAAACATTTTTCCCCGCGCGCGTTCTCGTGTTACTAATTCCGCCCCACAAATTTTTCTATGATCGTTATTTTGAAACCCCATACACCCCGTTCCGAAGTCGATTTCATCATCGCCGAAATCGTAAAACTCGGCTACGAACCACGCCCCATTCATGGCGCCACCCAGACTGTGATCGCTGCCATCGGCGACGAAACCACCCATAACAGCCTCGAATCCCTTAACGTCCTCCCCGGCGTCGAACGCGTCGTCCGCGTCCAGAAACGCTACAAACTCGTCTCCCGCGAATCGCATCCCGCCGATACCATCGTCGATGTCGATGGGGTAAAAATCGGCGGTGGCCACTTCGTTATGATGGCTGGCCCTTGCGGCGTCGAAAGCGAAAAACAACTCCTCGACACCGCTCATGCCGTCAAAGCCGCCGGCGCCACCATCCTGCGCGGAGGCGCTTACAAACCCCGCACCTCGCCCTACGAATTCCAGGGCCTCGGCCGCGAAGGTTTGCGTCTGCTCGCTCTCGCCAAAAAAGAGACCGGACTCAAAATCGTCACCGAACTCCTCAGCGAACACGACGTCGATCACGTCGCAGAAATCGCCGACATTCTCCAAATCGGCGCCCGCAACTCGCAAAACTACGCCCTCCTCGTCGCCGCCGCAAAAACCGGCAAACCCATCCTCCTCAAACGCGGCATGAGCGAACGCATCGAGGAATGGCTCATGGCCGCCGAATACATCCTCGCCCACGGCAATCCCAACGTCCTTTTCTGCGAACGCGGCATTCGCACCTTCGAGACCTATACCCGTAACACCCTCGACCTTACCGCCGTCGCCATTGTCCGCAAAGAATCGCATCTCCCCGTCATCGTCGATCCCAGCCAGGGTGCCGGACGCGCCGACCTCGTTAAAATCCTTTGTCGCGGTGCCGTCGCCCTCGGAGCCGACGGACTCATCATCGAAGTGCATCCCAACCCCGCGGAAGCTCTCAGCGATGGTCAGCAACAACTCGATCTCGCCGGTTTCGCCTCCCTCCCCGCCGAACTCGCGCCCTTCCTCCAAGCTGTCGGCAAAAGCTAAATAAATCGTCGTCTCCCGCTCCCGCACGAGCAAAAGAGTTGAACTTCGCCCCGCATCCGCAATCATGCATCCCATGCAAACTGTTGGAATCGGATATGATGTTCACCGCCTTGTCGAAGGTCGGCGTTTAATTCTTGGCGGAGTCGAAATCCCCTACGCCCTCGGGCTGGAGGGTCACTCCGACGCCGATGTGCTCTGCCACGCCATCGCCGACGCCTTACTCGGTGCTGCCGGGCAGCGCGATATCGGTCATCATTTTCCCAATACCGACGAATCCATTCGCGGTATCAGCAGCCTGGAAATCCTCAGCCGCGTGCAGGCCCTTCTCGCCACCCAGCACCGGCGCATCGTCAATATCGACGCCACCCTCATTGCCGAAGCGCCGAAAATTGCGCCGCATCTCGATGCCATGCGCGAAAAAATCTCCCACGCATTGTATCTTCCCATCGAGTTCATCGGCATTAAAGCCACCACCAACGAAATGCTGGGTTTCCTGGGTCGAAAAGAAGGCATCGCCGCCATGGCTGTCGCCAGCATCGTCACCATTCCCGAAAAACCCGAGCCGCAACTCATCGCCTAGCACAGTTTTTTCCCGATCCGATCCCATGCCCCCTTGCCGGCAGGCATTCCCCGTGGTCACCATCCCAGCTTAAATGCCCCTTCGCTTTACTAACACGCTTTCCCGTTCCCTCGAAGTCTTCACCCCGCGCGATCCGGCGCAACGCGAAGTGCGGCTCTACACCTGCGGCCCCACCGTTTATTCCTATGCACACATCGGCAATTGCCGGGCCTATATTTTCGAGGATCTTCTCCAACGCCACCTCGAAGACCGGGGTTATCACGTTCTGCGCGTGCTTAATCTCACCGATGTGGATGATAAAACCATCCGCAACTCCCGCGCCGCAGGTCTTCCGCTGGCCGATTTCACCGCCGTTTTCAAGCAGGCTTTTCTCGAAGATCTGCAAACGCTCAACACCCGTCCAGCCACGTTTTATCCCGCGGCCACCGAGCCACGTTTCATCGCAAAAATGATCGAGATGATCGCCGATTTGCTTGCCAAAGACATCGCCTATCAAGCCGAGGATCGCTCCATTTATTTCCGGCTCTCCCGCTTTCCCAACTACGGCAAACTCGCCCACCTAAACCTCGATGAACTTCGCCCCAGCGGACGCATCGCCCACGACGAATACGAAAAGGAAAACATCGGCGATTTTGCCCTCTGGAAAGCCTGGGATGAAGACGATGGCGACGTAAAATGGGACAGCCCCTGGGGTGCCGGACGCCCCGGCTGGCACATCGAATGCAGCGCCATGGCCATCGCATTGTTAGGACCCGAACTCGACATCCATTGTGGCGGCGTGGATAATATTTTTCCGCATCACGAAGCCGAGATCGCCCAAAGCGAATGTTGCACCGGACTCACCTTTGCCCGTTATTGGCTGCATTGCGCCCACCTGATGGTGGATGGCCGTAAAATGGCCAAATCGGAGGGCAATTTTTTCACTCTGCGAGATTTGCTAGAGAAAGGGTGGACCGGACGCGAAGTGCGTTACGCCTTGCTTTGCGTCCATTACCGTCTGCCGCTCAATTTCACTTTCGACGGTCTCGCCGCAGCCAGGAAAACCCTTCAGCGCATCGACGATTGGGTGGCCCGCCTCGAACGACATGCCGGTCCCGTCGCTGAGCCTCACGAATTGGCGGGGCGCACGGGATTCCAGGACAGCCTCGATGACGACCTCAACATCTCGGGCGCACTCGGTCATTTTTTTACTCTTCTCAATGAATCCAACGCATTGCTGGATGCTGGAAAATTAACCCCCGGCGCCACTCGCAGCCTGCTGAACGTCTGGCAGCGAATCAATCGCGTCCTGGGGCTGGAAAAACCTGTCGCAGAAATTCCTGCGGAGATATTAGCCCTGGTGGAGGAACGCAACAACGCGCGAGTTAACAAAAACTGGGCCGAAAGCGACCGCCTGCGCGATGTCATACTGACCAAAGGCTGGAGTGTTAAAGACGGCAAACAAGGGGCCAGTCTCACCCCCGCTTAGAGTCTCCGGGGAACCATGGTTGATTGGGAGGAGCGCACCCGACTCGGGTGCAGTTTTGGCCGACCCGGCCAAAAAAATGCTCGCTTCACCAATTAGCTGCGGCTGCGGCGACGACGGGCGAAGCCAAGTATCCCAGCTCCGAGTAAGAGAGCAGCGGTGGTCGGTTCTGGCACCAAAACAGAGGGATCGCGGAACTCAAACATATAAAGAGCAACACTGTCGTGGCTGAGTCGAATGTCAAAACTGTTTAAATTAACGCCCTTTGAAGTCACTGCGTGAGGTGTGTCGCTAAAACTGGAATTGCCGGCTGCGGTAAACCCGTTGAAACCTGCAACCAACGGTGCGGCGGTAATATTGGTCGGTGCGTAGGTCTGGTTAGTGGAAAAAGAGGTCGTCGAAGTGTAATACCGTTGATTGAAATCAATATCCAGCGAAGTCAACGTCAAATCGATATTCACAGGAGCTGTAAATGTGGCGTTGAAAATCGCAAAGTTAAGATCCAAAGACCAGCGCCCGGTGGAGCGCACATAAACCGAGAGAGTGCCCGTGTCGGTGAGACCCTGGCTGTTCGTCGTTCGCGCAACCATTAACGTATCCGTCTCAGCGGCGAGCGATCCGGTGGGATTGGTGGCTGAAACAATGATTCCGAAGGTGTTGGCACCGTCCACCGCAGTAAAACGTCCCACCTCTCCCACGCTCCAGATATCCGTATTGGTGGCGTCGCCAGATCCAGGAATGTTACTGGTCGTGCCCACAGTCTGCAAAATTACCGAATCGATGCTGAGCGATTCCGCAACGGTGGTGTGAACAAACGGTAATAGAGAGACAGCGGCGGCAAGGAGGAGAGGTTTCATAAATACTTGATAAAAAATTAATTAAAAATTGATAGCTCAACATAAGCAAACCTTATGCCGAACAAACTTAATCTGCATATTTCTCAAAAATCGATTTTAAGTCAACCATAAAAAACGTTTTTTATTTTCGGCCAGTTTTTACCCATTTTCGAATGGGTTAAGTAAAAAATTCGGTCGGGCCATGCCGCAAGGAGGGTAGCCACCTCGCCAGATGCCCCCTTTTATTGCCGAAAATTACCTTTTGACCGTTTCCTCACCGTCTTTTTCCCAGGAAAAAGCACCGAAAGCACCGTCGCAATCGTCAGGATTCCCAACACCACCACCAGCGAGACAAACAGATCGATCTTGATCGATTTCAAGCCGTCCAACCCAATCATATCCAAATACGGTGGCAAGCTCAGCAGGAGCAATTGCACGCCGACAAAACTCAAAATAAATATCAGCGCAGGCGTCAGGTAACGGAATTTTTAAATCAACGCCGCCAGACAGAAATAAAGCGCACGCAGTCCGAAAATCGCAAAGATATTGCTCCTGAAAACGATCAAAGGATCGGGCGTAATCGCCGTCTTCGCCCGCCATCCTCTCATGCACCTCCAGCGCCTCGTTCCTCATCCCGCGCCACCTTCCGTCGCGGCTTATCCTGCCTCGATGATCTCCGGTTCGTTGGCCGAGGCCGACCGGGAGTGATCGGCCACTTTTACCTGGCGGATCACCCAGATGCTAAAAAGGCTGGCGCCAATGGCAATCCAGGCCAGCCAGTTGAAATGCAGCAGCCCGCCCTGCGCCGAACGCGCAACCACCGCGCCGCCGATCATTGCCGAGATGCCGGAACACAGGTCCCGGGTGCAGGAACTCAAGCTCATAAAAGCTCCGCGTTGTTTCCCCGCCACCGCCAGCGTGATCGTGGCCTGCCCAGGCACGAAACGTCCGCTGGCAAAGACAAAAAACAACCCTGCCAGCACCAGAATCATCGCCACCGATTGATCGCGCAAGTTGGCGATGGCGAAGATAACCAGCGAAGCGGCGAGAATCATCACGGTAAATACCTTGTCGCGCCCCAAACGATCCGACAATTTTCCCACCAGCGGCGAGGTCACGATGGTTAACAGGCCGCCGACCAGATACACGAACGAAAGATATTTCTCGGGCAGCCCCAGATTGAAAACAAGATGCGGCGAGAGAAAAGGGATGATCGAGAAATGACCGAAAACCATCGCCGCCATCAGCAACAACGCCCGTCCCGCATTGGGATCGCGCAGCAGTTCGACGAAATTTTTCAAGGAAGCCGGGATGCCGTTTTCCAAATGTCCGCGCACGTTGGGCAGGAAAAGTAAAAGTGCCACCTCGACCAGAATCGAGAATCCCACCAGAAAGATAAACGGAGTTTCCCATCGAAAATTTTGCGCCAGATACAACCCAAACGGCACCCCAAGCGCGGCGGCGGCGGAAAATGCCGTCATAATTATTCCCACCGCTGCCCCCCGACGTTGTGGGGGCACGATGTCGCCGACGATGGCCATGATGGTGGCGTTTGAGATGCCGCCAAAAGCGCCGCAGATCGCGCGCGCCACGAGCAGACTGCCCACGGTTTCCGAGGTCGCACAGGCTAGCGTGCCCAGGATAAATCCGATGTAACTGATCACCAGCACTTTACGCCGGTCGAACCGATCCATGAACGGAGCCGCCAGCAAGCCAACAATGCCCGCCGTGATCGTGTAGGTGGAAACCAACCCGCTAAATTGCGCGGCACTGATCTCCAATTCGCGCATCAATTGCGGCCCAAGCGGCATGATGATCATGAAATCCATGATGTGGGTGAACTGCACCGCAGCGAGGAGAATGAGAAGCATCCGCTCGGAAAGAAGGATTTTTGGTGCGGGAAAGGTGGCGGACAAAATAAAATCAGCCCAACGTTTTTTCGTCCGACCTTGAATCTCGATGCACTACGAACGAAAACGCGCTTCTGCAACCGGCATTTGGAAAAAAGACCGCCTTAGTATCCAGTCCCAATCATTCTGTTACTCTTGCTTTTCACGCTTAATGTCCGCTCGCGCCTTGCCAGTGCGCTTCACTTCTCTTAAACTCACCTACGTGTCCCGCAATTTCATTCTCGCGTTTTGTATTTTTTTCCTCGGTGGAAATGTTTTGCAAAGTCAGATCAGCGATGGCGAACGCCAAAAACGGGAAACTTTTCTCAACAGCCGCGAACAAATCCGCCCCCTGCCACCCGAGCCTCGTCCGACTTCGCGCCCCCGACCCAAGCCCACGGCACGTCCGCGCCTAAAGCCCACCGCCGTGCCTACCGCCGTGCCCACCGAACGTCCGGCGCGTCCGGCGATTCGCGTCACTCCCACCTCCGAGCCGGAGGAAAAAACGCCGGGAGCCACCCCTTCGCCCACCGCCACAAGGCCGCGGGTCACTCCCCCCTTGGAACCCACTCGCCGCCCGCCCCGGGTGGTCGTCCCCCCCGAGGCGTCTCCCGTGCCGGAGGCACCGATCACGATCAAAAAATCGGGCGCCGAAAAGACCGAAATCGTCGCCGCCCCGCGCTCATGGTGGGGCGGACCGCGCTGGCGTTACATCACGGGCAACGTGCGCAAAGGCATCGACCGCTCCCCGGTGAAACGCGGGCGCTGGAAATATATCGTCGTCCACAACAGCGGCACCCGGCAGGGGAACGCGAGGATTTTCGATCGTTACCATCGTAAAGTGCGCAAAATGCCCAACGGATTGGCCTATCATTTTGTCATCGGCAACGGCACCTCCTCGGGCGATGGCGAGATCGAACTCGGCCCCCGCTGGGTGGGGCAGATCAACGGCGGCCATGTCCGCAGCGACTACCTCAATTACATCTCACTTGGCATCTGTCTGGTCGGCGATTTCAATCGCGATCTACCCACCCGAAAACAACTCGAAGCCCTCGACGAACTCATTCGTTATCTCCGCACCCGCTGCGGCAAAGTGGAGGGCAAATACTCCATCGTGCGCGCTCACAAACAGATCAACCCCGTGCCAACCGATTGCCCGGGAGACCGTTTTCCCCTGCAATGGTTGCGGAAACGTTTCGACTAAGCTCCTTTAAACGTATGCAAATCGGCATTACAGGCGTTACGGGGTTAATCGGGAAAAAACTCGCTGCATTGGCAGTGGATCGCGGACATCGCGTAATCGGGTTTTCGCGTTCACCGCATCTCAGCCTGCCCTCCTGCGCCGCGACCCGCTTGTTTTCCCTCGAAGAACCCGTCGATCTGAGCGGTCTCGATGCGGTGATTCATCTCGCGGGCGAACCGGTCATCGGACTTTGGACCCGGAGCAAACGGTGTCGCATCGTGGCCAGCCGCCGCGACACCACCCGGCATCTCGTCGCGGCGATGAGCCAGTTGGAAAAAAAACCAGCCGTGTTTCTTTGCGCATCGGGCACAGGCTTTTACGGTCATCGCGGGCCCGAACGCCTCCTGGAAACAGCGGGGCCGGGGCACGGATTTCTCGCCGAAGTCGCGCAGGTCTGGGAGGGGGAGGCGGAGGCAGCGAGTGAATTCGGGATCCGCACCTGCCAGTTGCGCACCGGCCTGGTTGTGGCGGGGGACGGAGGCGGTTTTTTGCTGCAACGCCGGGTTTTTTCGCTCGGGTTGGGAGGAAAAATCGGGAATGGCCAGCAATATTTACCCTGGATCCATCTCGCTGATGTCGCCGCATTGTATTTGCATTGTCTGGAGACAGAAACCCTTAGCGGCCCGGTTAACGCGGTCGCGCCGGAGGAGAGCACCAATCTGGTTTTTACCCAGACCCTGGCGCGAGTGTTGGGGCGGCCGGCCTTTTTCAGCGTGCCTGGCTGGGGATTGCAACTGGCTCTGGGCGACCTGGCAAGCATCGTATTGGATAGCCAGCGAGCCGTGCCCAAGCGGGCGTTGGCGAGCGGGTTTAATTTTACTTACCCGACCCTGGCAGAAGCATTTCAAGCCGCGCGTTAAAAGCGAACGCTGAGCACTGAGAGCGAACGCTGAGCGTTGGGGGCGAACCGAGCCTGAAGAGGTGCGCAACATCGATGTCCAAAACTAGCTTATTTTGAGGGCTTTAGCCTGTGTCTCTTCGCGCTAGGAGGCTGTCCTTGGAGTCGCTTTTCCAGGGGTCTCTCAACCGGACCACAAACTTGGTGACCACAAACTTGGTGACAGGTATAAAGTTGCCGCTGGGCTGCACCAGCCAGTCGCTGGGGATTTTCATGGCAAACGCCACGGTCTGATTGCGATCGGGGTCGAGAATGCCGAGGAGCCGGTAGGGACTGGCAGGGTTTTTTCCCTCGTTCCCAAACTTCTGTTTGGGAACGCACTTGTCCCCGAAACTCTGTTTCCCTCACAGTGCAACTTCCACTCACCGGGCCCCAAAATAAGTGGTGCTATCGCATTGAGCGACGACTCATGGGTGGGACGCGCCATGAGAGCAGGCGGGACGCCCGCACTACCCATTCCTGCCGAGACCAAGTTCAAACTTTATACCTGTCACCATGTCTAGGGTGCATCAGTGTCCATATCTAGCTTATTTTGAGGGCTTTAGCCGGTGTCTCTTCGCGCTAGGAGGCTGTCCTTGGAGTCGCTTTTCCAGGGGTCTC
>JBBRFA010000099.1:0-13203 GCA_038225185.1 Chthoniobacterales bacterium | reverse complement strand
TCAGAGTTTTCTGCCAGCCATTTTTGCGATCACAGCGGGGTCCATTTTTACGAGGTCGGGCCAGACTCGGGTGTAGCCTTCGCCGGCAATTTTTTTCGTGGCGTCGAAGCCGATGTGGCTCCCCATGTTGGCGACGGTTTGCGAGTGATCGAGGCTGTCGCAGGGACTTTTAACGAAGGTGCTGTCCCGCTGTGGATCGGTGTTCGACAGCCAGCGAAAAAGGACTGCGCTGGTGTCGTGCACGTCGCAATCGTCATCGACCACGACGATGTATTTGCTAAACATCATCTGGCCCATGCCCCAGAGGCCGTGCATGATTTTGTAGGCCTGCCAGGGGTATTGTTTGCGGATGCTAACCACGACCAGGTTATGAAAAACGCCTTCCGCCGGGAGCGCCATATCGACGATTTCGGGGAAGTTCATTTTAAATACGGGCAGGAAAATTTTCACGCTCGCTGTGCCCATGTAGAAATCCTCCATGGGAGGGATGCCGACGATAGTGGCGGGGTAAATCGCTTTTTGACGATGCGTAATGGCGGTCAAATGGAAGACTGGGAAGTCATCGATCGGGGTATAGAATCCGGTGTGATCGCCGAAGGGGCCCTCGGGACGAAGTTCGCCGGGCTGGATGTAGCCTTCGAGGACAAAATCGACATCGGCGGGCACTTCGATGTCGTTGGTGATGCATTTGACGAGTTCGACGGATTTTTTGCGGAGGAAACCGGCAAAGAGAATTTCGTCGAGTCCATCGGGCAACGGCGCGGTGGCGGCAAAGGTGTAGGCCATGTCGCCACCGAGACAGACGGCGACGGGCATGCGTTCGTTGCGTTCGTAATAGCGTTTGCCGTGGCGGGCGGCGACTTTGTGGATTTGCCAATGCATGCCGGTGGAGGATCCGTCATAGACTTGCATGCGATACATGCCGATGTTGCGTTCGCCGGTGTCGGGGTCGCGGGTGTAAACGGTGGGCAGGGTGACGAAACGTCCGCCATCCTGCGGCCAGCAGTGGAGAACGGGGAGGTCGGCGAGGGAGAAAGCGGATTTATCGCCATTTCCCAGATGATGAATGACTTCGTGGCAGGCGGCGTCGGAGACTTTGCGCGGGCGGGTGTGGATGAGGTCGATGCCGTTTTTGAGCAGGTCCCAGCCGTCGCGGAGGGATTTTGGCGGCTTTGCTTTGAGCAGAAATTGCATCTGATCGGCGATACTTTGGACGTTATCGACACCTAGCGCGGCGGCCATGCGTTTTTCGCTGCCCATGAGGTTGATGGCGACGGGAAAAGCGGAGGGTTTGCCGTCGATGGTGGGTTGCTCGAAGAGAAGAGCTTTGCCGCCGCCGGGAGATTTCATCTGGCGGTCGGCGAGTTCGGTGATTTCGAGTTCTGTGGCGACGGGATCGGAAATGCGGATGAGTTCACCCGATTGTTCGAGCTTTTGAATAAAACCGGAGAGCGAGGAGAAGGCCATGGGGTCGTGTTTTATGGAAAAGCGGAGATGTGTCGCGGAGGTTTAAATTACTGGCGCGGGAGGAGTCGCCAGCCGACGGTTTTTCCATTTTCAAAGAGAACCGTTTTGTAAGGATATTGATAGGAAACAAGCACGGGATCGAAGGCGTAATCCCAGGAGCGATAATAGCGTCCGTGACGACTATAAAGAACGGGCACAGCGCGATAGCTGCTAACAAATTCGGTGCCAGTGCCTTCGTAAATCCATTCTTCGACGGATTTGCCGCGTTCGCGTCCGCGCCCGACATTATCCGGGCGTCCCCAGGCGATGTAAACAGCGTCGATGTTCATGCCTTCGTCGATGTCGCCTTGCAGGACGATGGTTTTTTGTTTTTCGGACAGTCGCTCAAAGGCTTCGGGGCGTTCCTTGATTCGGGAATCGATGGTGGAACAGCCCGCAAACGTGAGCAGAAGTAGAAACAGAACGCAGCGCATAAAAGAGAATAATCGCGGTCTGGAGGGTGTCAAACGGGGGATCGGGGGCGGGTTGCTGACGGCATAAAAATCGGGCCGATTATTGCTGCTGCTGGTTTTGTTGAAAAAGCCCGCGCCAATAATCGAGACGCTCGCGGATGCGTTTTTCCTGGCCCTGTTCGCTGGGTTCGTAATAACGTCGTCCCTCGGGCAGGTAAGCTTGCGGGACGTAAGCGCCGTCGAAATCGTGGGCGTATCGATAGCCGGTGTGCCCGAGAGTTTGGGCGGCTTTTTTATGGCTGCCATCGCGCAAATGTTTCGGCACGGCAAGGGTGCGTCCTTCGCTAATATCCTTGCTGGCTGCGGCGATGGCCTGGTAGGCGCGATTGCTTTTTGGCGCGGTGGCCAGGTAAACGGTGGCGTGGGCAAGGGGGATTCTGGCTTCCGGCAGGCCGACAAATTCGACGGCTTGTTGCGCGGCCACGGCGACGACCAGAGCCTGGCTGTCGGCCAGTCCCACGTCTTCGCTGGCACAAATGACGATGCGACGGGCGATGAAGCGAATGTCTTCCCCGGCGTGCAACATTTTTGCCAGCCAATAAAGCGCCGCATCGGGATCGGAGCCGCGCATGGATTTTATGAAAGCGCTGATGGTGTCGTAATGCCCGTCTTCGTCGGCATCGTAAACGACGGATTTACGTTGAATGCATTCCTGGGCAATGGCGAGATCGAAGGGGATGGTGCCGTCGGGGAGAGGGGGAGTGGTGAGAATGCCGATTTCGAGGGAGTTAAGGCATTTGCGGGCATCGCCGTCGCTCATTTCGGCAAGAAAAGCGAGGGCCTCGGGTGCGGCGTGGATTTTTTGATTGCCGAAGCCGCGGGTTTTATCAGAGAGCGCGCGCTGGAGCAGGGTGATGAGATCGGAGGTGGGAATGGGTTCGAGTTGAAAGACTTGGGAACGGGAAACGAGCGGGCTGTTGACGTAGAAAAAGGGATTATGGGTGGTGGCACCGATGAGACGCACGACGCCGCTTTCGACATCGGGGAGGAGGACGTCTTGCTGGGCTTTGTTGAAGCGATGGATTTCGTCGATGAAAAGAATGGTGCGCGGCCCGTTATTTTGGAGGCGATTGGCGGCGGAGGCCACCACGCGGCGGATATCGGCCACGGTGCTTTCGACTCCGCTGAGACGTTCAAAGCGGGATTCTGTGGCCAGCGCGATGATTTGGGCGAGGGAGGTTTTACCGGTGCCAGGAGGCCCAAAAAGTAGGATCGAGGAAAGCCGGTCGGCTTCGATGGCGCGGCGCAGTAATTTGCCCGGGCCAAGGATGTGCGCCTGGCCGACATAATCGTCGAGCGACTGGGGACGCATCCTGGCCGCGAGCGGGGCAGAGGCGGGAATGGCCGGCTCGATGGGTGCGTCTGGGGTAAAAAGATCACTCATGGCGGCGGTGGCGGGTTGCTATTTTTAAATATCGAAGGCAAGCGCACCACCGGCGGGTGAGAGGGCGAGGAGATCTTCGATGGTTTTTTGTCCCAGGATGAGATCGAGTTGTTCGCGGATGCCGGTCATGAAAATGCGTAATTCGCAGGTGGCCGGATTGGGACAGGTGCAGGGTTCGTTGGGTTTTGCCAGAGCACAGGGCAGGGGGGTAAGGGGGCCATCGAAGAGCACGACGATTTCGCCCAGAGTGATGTCGATCGGCTTTTTCAAAAGCGCATAACCGCCTCCCACCCCGCGTTTACTGCCGAGAATGCCCGCATTGCGCAAAGCGAGAAGGATTTGCTCCAAAAACTTTACCGGAATGTTTTCGCTGCGGGATAATTCTTGAATCTGAAAGACCCGACACCCCGGATCGCGTGCCATGGCAACCAGCGCACGCAAGGCGTATTCGACTTTACGAGAGATGCGCATGATCAGTCACCTGACGGCACATTTTGGAAATATTCGCGAACGGCATTAATCGCTGCCGCTCCGCCAATAAAGATTCCTCCAAAAAAGATCAATGTCGCCACGAAGGCAATTGTCCCGAAAATAACGAATAATCCATCCCTCTCCAATAAAGCTGCGGATAAGCAAAAAATGGCCAGAGCGGGCAGGACGTTACTGAAAGGCACGGGCAGGGGAAGCATTAATAAAATGCCGCTCACACAAATCATCACCCCAATCAAATGGCTCAGCAAGCTCCACTCCACGAGCCATGTAAGTCTCGGGCGCAGAAAGACTTCCAGCACTTTCGCCACTTTACGCACCGAGTTTAGCATCCGCAGCAGGAACTTGGGGGAAAATGTGTAACTGAGCATTTTTTCGGGCAGTTTAGGCTGCATCCGCATGGCTAAACGTATCCCGATCAGCGCGATGATCGCCCCAAAAAAAGTCGATAGCCCAGGTAGCGGCACTGGCATGCAAAAGGGGAGCGAAATAATGATTAAAAGCAACGTGTAAGCCCGCCCTTTCATGACCACCAACAGGTCGCGCAACGGGATCGGTTGCTCGCGCACCGCCTCGATCAAGGCATCGATTTCCTCCGATAACTTGCGAGGATTTTGAGGAATAACTGCAATGTCCGCAGATACAAGGGGCTGATGACTCATTAATGGAAAATTTGAAGAATCAACCCATACAGCATCCCAGCCGGATGGACAGATGCAAATTCCAAAATATCCCTTTCATTCCCCACCGATTGCCCGTTTTACCGGTGTTTTTTCTCTGGCTGGCCTCCAGAGAAAACGCAGACACATCGCCAGCACGAAACCGCCCAGCACGATTTGCACCGCGGCACTGCCTCGCAGCAACGACGACAATCTCTCATCCCAAGCCATCAGTCCCAGAGCCAGCAGCGGCATCACCACCATCACCGCCGCCGGGATCGCCACAAACAAAAGGCGAATCCGGCGGCTGCGCAAAAACACTGCCAGAATCACCAGCGCCATCGCGGCGAGGAGTTGATTCGTGGCCCCGAAAAGTGGCCACAAAGCCTGCCATGCCGCCATCGGTTCCCCGTTGGGACCGGCAAATTTCTGCAAAGCTGCCCAGCCTGCCAGAATGACCACCCCCAGCGAGGTAAGCCACCGGCTCGCGTTGCCTTTCCACTGGAAAAGTTCCTCCACCAGGAAGCGCGAAAGCCGCACACAGGTATCCAGCGTCGTGAGTAAAAAAGTCCCCACTGCCAATGTGGCAAACTCCACGCCCAGCTTCGGTGGGATGCCGAGAGCCGAAAAAAAGATCGCTGCCCCCTCCGCAAAGGTGCCCACGGCACTGCCTTTCAACCCGCCCACCACGGCCACGCAGCCGATGGCAAATGTGGCCAGCACCGCTTCGACTAACATTCCACCGTAGGCCACCTTGCGCACATCGCGCTCATTGGCCAGTTGCTTGGAGGTGGTGCCGCTTGCCACCATGCTATGAAACCCCGAGCACGCCCCACAGGCCACGGTGATAAACAAAAAAGGGACTAACATTCCCAGATTCTCGCTCTCGAAACCGGTAAACATCGGCATCGTAAAGTCCTCGCGCCTTAGCAAGGCGCCGGCCACCCCCAGGATCATGATCGCGTAGAGAAAGGTCGCGCTAAGGAAGTCGCGTGGCTGCATTAAGGTTTGCACGGGTAAAATGGCGGCAAAAAAACAATAGGCCAGAACCACGCCGATCCATGCCTCCTTTGTCAGGGCCGGGGCGGGGAACCAATGGCCCAGCGCCAGCCCGGCATAGGTGAGCACGATGAAAATCGGGATCGACCATCGCGCCGCCAGCCGCCCGCTTTTTGTGACCACCCCAAAGGCAAAAGCCACCAGGATAAACCAGCCCGAAGCTGTGGCCACCGGGGGAGTGCTAACAAAACTGGCCGCTGTGAGATCCAGAAAAACCACGATCACATAAATCAAGGTAAAGAGCACAAACAAGAGGAATAATTTCCCCGTCTTTTCCCCCACCAGATCGCGCAGCGCCTCTGTGATGGATCGTCCGCCGTAACGCAGACTCACCACTGTCGATCCGAAATCGTGCACTCCGCCGATAAAGATCGCTCCTAACAATACCCACAGCCAGGTCGGCCCCCAGCCAAAGGCGGCCGCGGCAACGATGGGACCCACGATGGGTCCCGCCCCGGCGATGGAGGAAAAGTGATGTCCAAACACGATGGCTGGCGAGCTGGGAACAAAATCCACCCCATCGTTCCGCTGCACCGCCGGGGTCTCGCGCAGGGGGTCGATCTCCATTTTTCTTTCCAAAAATGCCCCATACCAGCGGTAGGCGATGGCCACGAACAGACAGGTTAGGAGAAGAATGATTGCGAGCATTTTTAATCTGGCGGCAGATCAGGTGTTAGGATGGATGTTATGTTTGCCTTCGGGCGTCTTGAATCGTGGATCACCGTCTTTACGTTGCTGCAATGATCGAGCGAGGGCCATGACGTCATAGTCAAATGCCGCTGCGATCTCTTGCTTATGACGGCGCACTTCGGTGATGACCGGATTCAGCACAGACTTTGGGAAATCAATAGATTCATCCTGTCCGCAGCCAGCTTGGAAAAGGCTGTCAGACGTCCGGGCAACATAGGAGCTCGGAATGGTGGTTTCAATATCGGCGGTCGCCATGGGGGTTGGTTTCACTATTTTATCCTAGGGCAAGCCGTCCACGATTTCATATAAATTATGTTTGAGCATCCCCATATAATTGGCCTCGTCGTAGGTTTCCCCGCGATTGTTCTTGAGATTTTGTTTGCGGGCAGGGCCATAACCATACAAAGGACTGGCCAGGCGGATGCCAGACTGGGTGGCCACCCCAGCGATGGCTTCGCTGGAAAATTCGGCAACGGGAAAAACCGCCGGAATGCCTTTCTCCAAAACCACACTGGCGGCCTTGCTCGCACTCGTGTCATCGGTCGCAGCAATCACCTCGAACCCATACGCCTTGCCGAAATAAGCAAAAGTCTGCGTGGGCACGACCAGCACGCGTTTTTCGGGGGTGATTTCCTGGGCCCGTCGAATCGACCAATCGTGAATTACGCGTAGTTTTTCGCGAAAAAAAGCGGCATTTTGCTCGAAGCTGGTGCGACTGGCAGGATCGGCACGGGTCAATGCCTCCAGCACATCCTCGATACACAACGTCCACAGACTGGCATCGCCCCAGAAGGCGGGTTCCACCTCGGCACCTGTCTCGGGGTTCTGGAGACGCTGCTCGGGTTTCACACTGCCGCCCACGATTTCGATGGTTAACCGGGCCTGGTTTTTGGCCGCCTCGACCCAGGCTTTTTCGTAAGAGCCTCCGGCGTGAAAAAACAGGCGGGCATCTTTTAGCAGGGCGAGATCCTGTTCGCCAGGCTGGAACACAGCGGGATCGACTCCTGCGGGTGTCAGCGTGGTTACTTTGACGCGCACGCCGCCCACCTGCTTCACCAGCTCGGTAACCGCCGGCAAGGTGGCCACGACGGGGATCGAGCCATAGACAGGCACTTCGTTCGTCGGGGTGGAGACAGGTCCGCAACCCGTGATAAAGATGACCGTCAATACCAGCAAACACGTAAAAAAATTCATAAAGCGAACAAGTGCCACACAGGTTGATCAAAAAAAAGAGAATGCCGAGATTTTTTTCGGAAAGAGTTGCTTGGGAACGATTTAGCCGGTGCGGTATTCCGAAGACCCCGAGACGTTAGAGCGCCCTCGACTTTAGATTGCAGCAATCGGGAAAAAATACGGTTCGCTTGGATTGATGTCGGACGCAGACGCGATACGTTGGCTCACGATGAAAAAATTATTGATCGCGGCGCTCCTCCTGCCATCCGTTTTATGGGCAGCCTTGCCCGAAAGTGTGGTTTTTGTGAAACCAGCAAAATACCAGGCTCTCGTCCAGCGCGGCGTGCGTGAAAACTGGCGGTCACTTCCCATCGGAGAGCGCACCCTGCAAGCCGGGTTGTCTCTCGTCGGCACGCCTTACACCAATTTTACCCTGGAATTGCACGATCGGATCGAGACGCCCTCGGCCAATTTTGCCGGGATGGATTGCTGGACATTTTTTGAGATCGCCCTCGCCACCGCCCGCGTGCTGAAAACCTCGGACACTCCCTCCCGCCAGGAATTCCTCCGCGCCATCGAGCTCGACCGTTACCGGGGAGGCCGCTGCGACGGCACCTTCGCCTCCCGGCTGCATCATCTCGAAGACTGGATCCAGGACAACCAACGCCGGGGACTGGTCAAAGATATCACCCCGTCACTTCCTGGCGCCCAAAAAATTCATCGCTCGATGAATTATATGGGTGGTAGAGGTTCCCGAAATTTCCGCCAGCTTCGGGCCAATCCCGCACTCGTTCCCAAGCTGGCCGAAGTCGAACGAAAACTCTCCTCGCGCGGCATTTGGTTTGTGCCCAAGCGCTCCGTCCCGGCGGCAGAGAAATACCTTCGCAACGGCGATATCGTCTGCATTGTGACCACCTGGCATGGCTCCTACACTTCGCATGTCGGTCTCGCCTACCGCGACGCTCGCGGAACCCTGCGCTTCCTGCACGCCTCGCGTAACGAAAAAAAGGTCCTCATCGATTCCCGACTCAGCGATTATCTTAACCGCTATTCCCTCCACGCCGGGATCATGGTTGCACGCCCAAATGACCTTTAATACGGCCTGCAAAAATTAATTACATCAAAAAATGGAAACAGCCCGGTTGCTACCCTGTGAGAAGCTTCCCCCCCAAGAAGCTTACTCAGATATCCCTTGCAACCGGGCTGCTCTTTAATTGAAAACCCTATGAAATTTTTTCAACAAGACACACCAAAGCAAGCGCTGTGCCAACCCCGTCAAAGCCGTTCTTTCCCTCTTTTGCGCCCTTATTTTTCCCTCAAAACGGCCTAGCCGCGTTCAGCGTGGTAAAAAAAGTAACAGACCACTGCATGGTTTGATTGCAGGTGGCTAAAAAACGACAGATCGTCTGACTGCGTTTCCTCCTTTCCAATCCTCTCATTTCGTTAAAGAGGTGCCGCGCCGCGCTCCTCCTCGGCAATTCTCCTGCGTTCGTGCAATTTTTCCAGTATCTCCGCCGACTTCTTCCGCGTAATTGGATAAAACCATGCCAGCACCATCCCGATCACCAGTGCCACCGTCGGCAAAGGCCCGATTGAAATCCGGATCGCCGTCAAGGCCGAATCGGGCTGCACCGGCGGCGTCATCCCCGCCCGCGTCTCAATAAATCCCGCTGCCGCCAGACCTTTCCCAACCAGAAAAATGCCCAGCGCCAGGCCAAACTTTTGCAGCAGCACCATGAACCCGTAATACAATCCCTCCCGCCGTTCGCCGGTGTTCAATTCATCGTAATCGATCACATCCGGCATCAGCGACCAGGGGATCAAATAAGCCACACTTACCCCGAAGCCCGCCATCGTGGCCAGAGGCCAGATCCACTCCAGTTGGG
The DNA here is from genome assembly GCA_038225185.1 of Chthoniobacterales bacterium. Lineage (GTDB taxonomy): Bacteria > Verrucomicrobiota > Verrucomicrobiia > Chthoniobacterales > DASVRZ01 > DASVRZ01. The sequence goes on along the minus strand of JBBRFA010000099.1, from coordinate 3,884 downwards.
TGGCATCAAGAAAATACAAACCGCCCTGAGCCAGGATCCAGATAATCATGCCGTAAAAATACACCTGGGTTTTGCCCACCCGACGGGCGAGGGCGCCCCAGACCGGGAGCATGACGAGGGCAACCCCTTGCACGACCAGGGCGATGAGGCTGAAACTCGACATCCCCAGCCCCATCACATTGACCACGTAATAGGGCAGGACCGTCGCGGTGAGCTGCACCCCCAGCCATGAAAAAAGATAAATCGCGCAGACATAGATGAAAGGTTTGTTTTGCCAGACGAGCCGGAATTGCTGACCGACACTGAGCGCACGGGCGGGCGGTGCTTCGGTGCGTTTTTTTTCGTAATCCATCGCGGGTTTCCAGGTGCCGATGACGCACCAGGCCAGCGAAGCCAGGGCGAGCACGGTGACCATGGCGCCCATCACGAGATATTTCTGGGCTGGATCCTCCATCAGGGAAAAGGCCACCTGGGCGATGACCAGCCCGAGAATGCTGCCTCCGATGGAAAACGCAAAACGAAAGCTGTTGAGACTGATCCGTTCGTCGTAATCCTCGGTGAGTTCCGCCGTCATTGCACCGTAAGGCAGGGTGACCACGGTATAAAACGTGTTGGCCAGGATGGAGACCACGACGTAATACCAAAAAAGCGGCCAGAGATTGCGGGCGGGTTCGGCGCTGAACTGCGGCACCACCCATTGGGCCAGGAAAAAAACGCCGAAGGGGAGGGCACCCCAGATGAGCCAGGGCATGCGACGCCCCCATTTCGAGCGGGTTTTGTCGCTTAACAAGCCCACCATGGGATCGTTCACAGCGTCCCAGATTTTGCCGATCATGTAAATATTTGCCGCGAGATCGGCCCGAATGCCGGCCACATTGGTTAGAAAATAGAGGAGATTGAAAATGAGCACACTGCCCGCCATGGCCGGGCCGAATTCGCCGGCTCCATAGGCGAGCTTGACCGAGAGAGAGAGTTTGCCGGGTTTGGTGCTCATGGAAGTGGGAAAAAAAGGCGAAGCAGGATGAAAGCAGGGCACACTCCATCGGAAAAGAAAATTGCGGATGAGGAAGACCAATCTCGGGGATTGAGTCGTTTGGGGCGAGTCATGCGCCGTTGCTTTGCCTGGGGGGCGACCGGGCTTTTTTGCAATAGCGGACGTTTGGGTAAAAGAAGACTACCCTTAGGAGGAGACAACGTTGGGCTTCTGGATTTGAGGGGCGATGCGTCCGATAAAGCGCTGAAGTTCCTTGGAAACCTGCTCGGGCTTGATCCCGCTGGGATGGTTCAATTCTGGTAAAATGCCGCTGACGATGACGTAGGCCCAGCGGTGGTTGACGTTGTGAAAAACGCGATCCCAACTGGTGAGCCAGACGCGTTGTTTGTGTTCGGCGGTGGTTTTATCCTTGCCGATGAACCAGTAATAGAAGTCGCAAGTGATGTTGCGCCGATCTCCCTCGGCTACTTCGACGACGCGGGTGAGGGTGAGTTTCATCACGTTTTGCGTATTGCCGTTGTCGAGGGCGATGGGAACCTGGCGGGCATCCTTGATGATCCATCCCTGGCCGGGCAGACAGACTTCGGGACGGTGAATGCTGCGTTTTTCGCCGCCGCTAAGGACGATCTGGCAGTTGATCGCCTCTCCCCGCAGGCTGGTGTATTGTTTTTTGGCAAAAATCGTGTCGGCGGGCAGCATGGTGCGTTCGGCGAGGGAGACTTCCTGTTCGTTGCCCATGTATTGATCGACGAAAATCGGGAGTTCGGTGATGACCCCGCCTTCGGTGACGTCGTTGGCTTCGAGAGTGGAGTAGCACCAGACAAAAACGGCTGTGCCGAGCACGGCCACGACTGCGCTCTGCCACCAGGGGAAGGCTACGCCGCGTTCAAAAGTGGATGCGTGGGTGGTGGTGGTGGTGGTGGTGCTCATTTGGGATGATTGGGTTGCGGGATTTGCCTTTATTGGGTTACGGGATTGCCTACGACTGCCGGTGCAGGTGAGGGTCGGTTGAACCATTTGCTGGTGAGAATTTTCCCAATGAGAACCATTCCGCCCAGGGCGATGACATAGACGAAATATCCGGCACCCATGTGATACCAGGTAGGTTTGTCGATGGTGCCGATGGCAAAATCGGCGCCGAAACCCAGGGTGCCAAAAGTGAGGATGAGAATACGAATGAAGTTACCAAAGATGGCAAGGGGGATGGCTGTGAGAAAAAGGCCAATTTTTTGCCAGGTTTTGGGGAGAGTGATGTAACCGTAGAGAGCCGTGATCATGGCCAGGGCAAAAAGCGAACGAATACCCGAGCAGGGATCGGCGATATCGACCTGGAATTTGCCGCCTGATGGAATGTTATTGATGTAATCGGGCGCTGAGACCAAGGCCGTGCCGCTTTGGATGGTGGGCAGACCGATGAGGTTGAGGAAATGATAGCAGAGGGAGGACATTTGCACGCGAAGCGGGAAGGCGATTTCGTTATCGAGGAATAAAAACGGCCAGGCAAAAGCGAGAAACGTCCAGGGAAAGAGAATGGCTTTAAGGAATTTCCAGCCGAGGAAAAAAAGAATGAGGCCACCGATAAAAATCTGGGCACTGACGAAGCCGAAATATTGGACGTTCGTTTTATAGCCGACCCAATAGAGGAGCAGTGCGAAGACGAACGGAATGAGGCCCCAAAGAGTGCCCGCGACTGGCACTTTGGAAAGTTCCGCTCGCTTCCAGTAGATCAACCCGGCGGCCACAGGAAAAACAAAAAGACAATGTCCCCAGCTTCCATAAGTGGTGGCCAGGCCGTAGAGCATGGTGAAAACGGAGACTTTGAGATCGCCGTAGCCCGAGCAATAGGGAAAAAACCCGTATAAAACAACAAACAGCGCGAGCGAGATGGCGGCTGGGAGAATCCAGGATTTATTGGGGGTAAAGATGGCGGTTGACATAAGAAGTGGCAGGGTGGCGAGGAAAGCCAGCAAATTTATCTCACAGACAGGCGGGTAAGGCAAGGCTCGGAAACCATGGATTTGGCGCGGATGAATTTTTAAGAAAAAAGGGTATCGAGATACTGTTTCAACCCTTCCTGCCAGGCAATGGGTGTTTGTCCCAGGCTGATGGCGAGTTTTTCGGTGCTGAGCACGGAATAGAGCGGACGCGAACCGCGCAGAGAGGCCATTTTTTCCAAGGGCACTTCAATGATTTCGCGGCAACGTGGTTCGAGTCCGCGTTCGTGGAGTTGACGCAGTGTTTCCCTGGCAAACCCTTCCCAACTGGTTTCGCCGGAGTGCACGAGATTCACACGTCCGGCAATACCTTTGCCGACCAGTTGACGAATGATTTGCGCGGCATAACCCGCGTGAAGGCAGGTGCCGCGTTTGCCGGAGGCGACTTCGAGGGTTTCTTTTTCAAGCAAAAGCGAGGGAAGGAGGCTCAGAAAAGTCTTTCCCCTCTGGCCAAAAAGCCAGGCCACACGCAGCAGAAGATGAGTGGGGAAAGCTGGGAAAGCCGCTTCCACGGCAGTTTTATGCTCACCATAAACTGAAAGTGCGTTCGGCGCATCCTCTTCTCGATAAGGCACTTGTGAATGGCCATCGAAGATGTAATCGGTGCTGAAATGCACCAGTCGAATGCCGCGCTCGGCCGTCAGGCCAGCCAGCCGGATCGGCGCATCACGGTTCACCGCAGCCGAAGCCGCCGGGTTTTCCTCGCAACGTTGAAAGTGACACAACGCGGCGCAATTGATCACCACATCGGGTTGTTCACGATCCAGAACCATGCGAACGGCATCTTCCTGGGTAACGTCCAATTCCGCATGGGAAAGCGCGGTGACTTTTTCGCCCCGGCGACGATATTCCTCGACCACATGCCGCCCAAGCAAACCTCCGGCACCGGGAACGAG
>JBBRFA010000098.1:0-13480 GCA_038225185.1 Chthoniobacterales bacterium | reverse complement strand
CGCGAAAAAAACTAAGGGACAGGTCTTTTATTCAAAATGGGAAGAGGATACAAAGGAACGGCGGGCGGGTAACGTTGGTCGATGATCACGGAACTCGTTCGCCACAAACCCATTGCTCGGTCTTATATATATGCAAAAGTTTTTTATATCAGTATCCTTGAATTTCACGTGTAGGCGTAATGCCAATACAAGAATCTCGAAGTGTCCTGATTTGATCTGTTGTATACTGGATGACAAAGTTATCTGAGCGATTGACTAATCTTGAAATTTATAAAAATCAGATTGGTCTCGGTAAGCTTCTTTTGCGAAGAATAATCGCCTGAGTCGATAAAAAAAGGCCTAGCACAGTGTTGGCAGGCTAATGCGTAGCCGATTATTTGGAAACAAATCCGCCTGTCGCTTGCAGGGGACGCAGATCGCCCGCTTTCGTGACCCACGCGACCAGACCGTTCTCTGGCAGAGCGTTTTTTGGCGATTCGGGCAGGGGAAGTCGGGCCGTGTAGCTCTCTCCCGTTTGCAAAGGCACAGTTTGCAACGACATCGCCACGAAATCGTGTCGCAGACTACGTCCGGCGTTTTCTCCGGCGCGTATTTTTGTCTCAATGCCCCCGCCGATTTGGGCGATATGCACCTCGTAGGCCACTTTGTTGCTGGTCTGGAAAGTGACTTCCACGGTGTTGTCGGCGGTTTTTTTCACTGTGAGTGTTCCTGGTTTTTCCGAATCGGAGGCGAGGGCGCCGTTGCGGTGCCATTCCTCGCCGTTGCGGATAAAACAGGGCGTATAAACCGACCCGGAACCCCAACTGGCGGCGTATTTGCGTTGGCGATCGTTAAAGGCGTCCTGCGCCGTGGCATCGGTCCAGCCGAGGTAATTCCAATAGGTGACATGAAAGGCAATGGGGATAAACTTCTTCCAAAGCCCGTCATTTTTGCGGAGCGAATTCAGCCAGGCTTCGGCAGGTGGACAACTGCTGCACCCTTCGCTAGTGTAAAGTTCGATGAGCGACACTTTTTCGGGTCCGCTCGAAAATGTCTGCGCAAAGGCAAGCGTGCAAATGAAGAGGGAGGCGAGCACCAAGAGAATTTTCATACTCATGCGAGACGAGATGCCGGGGATTATTCCGGGGATTAATCTTGAACATTTGGGAATAAACCGTGTCCGGCCCGCCTCACAACCGTTATCAATTCATCCAAAACCTGTGGCTGCCGATTTTTTCCAACAACTCGTCGATACGCATCATGCTGCCCTTTATCGTTTTGCCTACAGCCTCGCGAAAAGTGAGGCCGCCGCTTGCGATCTTACGCAGCAGACTTTCTACATCTGGGCGACAAAGGGCCACACTCTGCGGGAGGCGTCGAAGGCGAAGTCGTGGCTTTTTACCACGCTGCACCGCGAATTTCTGCGCGGACGCAATCGCGATCAACGCTGGACTTCCATCGAGGATCTGCCGCCGAATCAAGCGGATGTGCCCGCCGAGGAAATGGAACCCTGGCGCAAACTCGATGGCGCGGGCGTGATTGAAGCACTCGCCAAAGTCGATGAGGTTTTCCGGGCGCCGCTCACCTTGTTTTATCTGGAAAGTTTCTCCTACGCCGAAATCGCCGAAACCCTCGGAGTGCCAGCGGGAACCGTCATGTCGCGTCTTTCCCGGGGTAAGGCGCAACTTCGAAAACTCCTCAATGAAGCCGTCCAACTCTCAGAAAATAAGATCGTCCCTTTTGTTTCAGGACCCCAAGCCCAACAAAAAATCCTATGAACCGCGCAGAATCCCAATTCATTTTAACCGCCTACCGCCCGAACGGGGCAGACGCGCTCGACCCCGAGTTTGCCGATGCCCTGCGTAGGGCCGAGGCCGATCCCGAATTGGGAGAATGGTTTGCCCAGGAACAGGCCATGGATCGCTTTGTGGCCGATAAACTCCGGGAAACTCCGTTGCCTGCAAGTCTGCGCGACCGGATTTTAGCAGGAGCTCGCGTCAGCCGCAAGCCCGCCTGGTTTGGGGCCGCGAAATGGATGTCGCTCGTGGCGGCGGTGCTCGTGTTTTCCATCTTGGGAAGCTATTACCTGCACATCAGCAGCCGAAACAAACTCGCGACCTTTGCCATGAATTTCATCGGGCAGGACTTTGAATGGCTACACGAGTCTGGCGAGATGGACAAGATCAAGACTTGGCTTGCCGCGCAACACGCCCCCGTGCCGCAGTCCTTGCCCGCGCGCCTCGCCGGCTTGGAAAAAATTGGGTGCCGCACGATTGATTACCAGGGGCGCAGCATTTCGATGATTTGCTTTTTTAATGGCGACAAAGGATACCATTTGTTCGTCATGAAACGGCTGCGGGAACCGCTCTTTGTCTCTCTTTCGGGAAGACAAATAAGGTCTGCTGGCAAATATTCCGCCGCCGCCTGGTCCGATAACGAAAACGACTACGTCCTCGCCACGGAGGAAGGTATGCCATCGCTTGAGCGGCTGCTGTAAGACTTAAAGAGGGGGGGCTTAAAATGAACGGGTCACGCTGCCTGGCGTTGAAACCTGTTTCTAAGCGTGGGCCCAGGCTTGCAGGGTGGTGTCTTTGACCTGCCAGTTGGTCATCGTTGGCGAGCGCGTGAGCACGTCGCGCAGGGCGGCACTCGGGTCGATCTGCTGGAGGCGGCAGCTCTCGATGATGGTGGAAATGATCGCGCCGCGCTCCCCGGAGAAGGGTGCGGATAGCAGGCTGTCCGATGGGAATAGTGGGAGCAGGGCTGGACGCAATCTAAATGGCTGCAAAAAAATAGGGGAGGCGATGGGCGGCGAGGTCGCCTGCGCATTCCGGGGTTAGATCGAGACTAATAAGATCGGGCGAAGATGACTCTTTGGGAGCTGGGTTCGCCGGTGAAAATGCAGGTGCCGGGTTCGGGGGTGAAATAGTCGCGGGCGAACGGGATGCAGCGGATGGTGACTTTAAGGTCGGTCTTGATTTGCTCTTCGACTTCCGCACTGCCGTTCCAGTGGGCGAGCGCGAAACCGCCGCCGCTATTGTCATCAGCGCCCTTGAAGTAGTCATAGAAGGCTTCCTTGTTTTCTAGCACTTGCAAGTTGGCGTTGCGGAAGGCCTCGGCTTTGGCAAAAAGGTTCGATTGGATGCTGGTGAGCGTCTCACTGATGGTGGCGACTAACTCGACGAGCGGGGTGAAGGATTTTTCTTTGATGCCCTGATCGCGGCGGCTGACGGCGGCAGTGCCTTGGGCGAGGTCGCGTGGGCCGATCTCGATGCGGACGGGGATGCCGCGTTTGATCCAGTCCCAGCTTTTCGTGCCGCCGGGGAGATCGCGTTTATCGAGTTCGACGCGGAGGGGTTCGCCCGCATAGGTCTGGGCGCGGAGTTCGGCGGCGAGTTTTTCGCAGGCTGCGAGCACGGCGGCGCGGGTTTCTTCCTTCGGCGAAATGGGCAAAATAACAATCTGACTTGGCGCAATGCGGGGCGGCAAGACTGCTCCATCGTCGTCGCCATGGGCCATGAGGAGTGTGCCGATCAAGCGGGTGCTGACGCCCCAACTGGTGGTCCAGGCGTATTCCTGCTTGTTTTCGCGACTGAGAAATTGGATGCCGCTGGCTTTGGCAAAGTTTTGCCCGAGGAAATGCGAGGTGCCGGCTTGGATGGCTTTGCGGTCCTGAACCATGGCCTCGATGGTGTAGGTGCGGACGGCACCTGGGAAACGTTCGTTGGCCGATTTTTCGCCGGGGCAGACGGGCAAAGCAAGCCAGTCGCGGGCGAATGTCTCATAAACGTGAAGCATTTTATCGGTTTCCTCGATGGCTTCGGCGGCGGTTTCGTGCGCGGTGTGACCTTCCTGCCAGAGGAATTCCGTGGTGCGCAGGAAAAGGCGCGGGCGCATTTCCCAGCGGACGACGTTGGCCCATTGGTTAATGAGAATCGGGAGGTCGCGATAGGATTGGACCCACTTGGCGTAGGTCGCGCCGATGATCGTCTCGGAGGTGGGGCGGACGATAAGGGGTTCGGTGAGTTCGGCGGATGGCGCGGGGCGGAGTTTCCCGTTGCTGTCCACTTCAAGACGGTGATGGGTGACGACGGCGCATTCCTTGGCGAAGCCATCGACGTGGGCGGCCTCTTTTTCGAGGTAGCTGAGTGGGATGAAGAGCGGGAAGTAGGCGTTTTGGTGTCCGGTATCCTTGAACATTTTGTCGAGGGCACGCTGCATTTGTTCCCAGAGGCCGTAGCCCCAGGGTTTGATGACCATGGCTCCGCGCACGTCGGAATTTTCGGCAAGTTGGGCGGCGCGAACGACTTGTTGATACCACTCTGGGAAATCAGCGGCGCGGGTGGGTGTGATGGCGGTGGTGGACATAAGAAAAGAAACCTGAAAGCTAAAAGTCGAAACCTGTGGAATCGCGGGAAATGCGACTCAGGATTTGCTGGTGGATTTTAGCGGTTCTACCGAAGCGATGAAGAGGCTGGAGAGTTCCATCGCGGAGTCGTCCTCGTCGAAAACGATGATCATGCTGCCTTTCGGCGACACGTCGGCGAAATCAGGATGCTTGATCGGGTATTCGCGCCCGTCGTTCATCCGAATAACGAACGGCTGGAAGGTGCTGGCCTGGAGTTTTTTGCGAATGGTTCCCGCTAACATATTTTTGATATTTTTAACACGAGGTTCGTTAATTGGAAAGCATTGCTTTATCACCGCGTGTATTGCGGGCCGAGACCGAGTTCGCGGAGGGCGGTGCGAAAGGCGGTCGCAAAGCGGTCGCCGCGAATGTGGAATTCCTCGCTCAAATCGAGGGGCAATTCCTCGGGCCGCTGATTTTCCACGATGGGACGGTCCTCGGCGAGAATGGCGTTTTCCCAGTCGAGCAATTGTCTCGCGGGGATGTGCGGATCGAAGTTCCGGGCGATGAAAAAGAAAATGCGCGTCTTTTGTTTCGAGACGGGCGTCGGGACGTTAAAGATGCAGTGCCGCTGTCCATCGGGATACGCAATGATGAGCCGACAGGCGAGTGGCAGGTGCAAATCGTAAATCATCCAACGCAGCAGGGTGGGTGATTCATTTTCGCCTCCGAGCCGGGCCGCAGCAGGATTCGATGCCAGATAAGGATATTCGACCCGGAGCCCGCGAGGCGTTTTGACGACTTCGTAGGGGGTGACTTCGGGGCGTTCGCGGTTGCCAAAGGTGCCGGTGTGAATCCAGGCGAAATGACCTACGTCGATGAAGTTTTCCAGCACGCGCCCCGGTGTGGCGGCCCATTCGGGAGGGGCGTCGTGCATGATGCGATAGGAATCGTCCTCCAACTCCGGCCAATCCGGGAGACTGGAGAGCGAGTCGGCGGAGGGAGCGAGACAGACCCAGATCAAGCCATAACGCTCGATGCTGGGGAACGTTGTCAGGCAAAGTTTGCGAGGGATGGGAAGATCGGGTTGCGCCGGGACAGCGGTGCAGCGTCCATCTGCTCCGTAGCGAAATCCGTGGTAGGCGCAGATTAATTCGTCGCCGACCTGCGTTCCGAGCCGCAACGGCACGCCGCGATGAATGCAGAGATCGTGCGCCACGACGACTTGCCGGGAAGAGGTGCGATAGACGATCAATTCCTCATCGAGCAAAACGCGGGCGACGGGTTGATCGACGACTTCATCGGAGTAAGCGATGGGAAACCATTGCCGGGCGAGCACCCGCCATTCGTTTTCGGGAAACGTGCAGTGCCGGGGCAGGGCACGATGGGAAGCGGGAGGAGCGGATTCTGCGGAGTCCAAATCGCCAAACATGCGGACAGATTAACAGCGATGCGGGGGCTGTCATGCGGAAAAACGGGCATCATCCAAAGCGGGCAGAAGGATTATTCGCCGGGATAAAGGATACGTCCGCATTGTTCGCATTGGGTAAGGGTTTTGCCGGCGCGAACGGCGTGGATGATTTGTGGGGTGACGCGCATGTGACATCCGCCGCAATTTTCGAGTTCGAGGGGAACTAAAGCGCTGCCGTTTTTTTTGGTGAAGAGCCGGTTGTAAAGGTCGATGAGATCGTCGTCGCCGAAAGCGGAGGCGAGTTGCTGGCGTTCGTCTTCGACGGCTCCGATGCGACTTTGGACGCCAGCGAGACGGTCTTCGATGGTGCGGAGGCGTTCGGATGCGAGACGTTTGGTTTCGGTAAATTGTTTATCGCTGGTCTGGAGGGCGAGTTTTTGGGTTTCGATGGCTTCCATGATCTCGATCTCGGTGTCTTCGATGGCGACGATGTCCTTTTCGTAACGGGTAATTTCGTGGCTGAGCGCCTGGAATTCCTCGTTTTTGCGGGTTTGAAACTGTTGATTTTTAAATTTGGCGATGGAATCGCGTTTGGCTTGGGCGTCGAGTTCGAGTTTCTTTTTTTGAACTTCGAGTTCTTGAAGAGTGAGCCGGGTTTTTTCGTGTGCGGCGGTGGTCCGGGCGAGGTCGTCGGCTATGCGCTGTTTTTCGAGTGGCCCGCGGGTGAGTTCGTCGCGGAAGACTTTGAGTTTTTGGTCGCGGTCTTGAAGAATAAGGAGTTTTTCGATCTCGGGTAACATTACGAAATCTTAATGGGGAAAGGCGGTCTTCGGAAACAGGAAAAACCAAAAATTGACACCCTGCGAGGGCTTGCTCATGAAACCTGGCCAGGAATCTGCGGCTGACCGCGCAAAGCAGGGTCCTCCAGCCGTTCCTCATAGACTTCGGCCCAGGCTTTCTGGTTCATGCTGCACATGGGGACGGCTTCCCATTGTCCGTTGCGTTTGACGGCGCCTTTGAAGACGCAGGCGTCGAGGCGACATTGGGTCACTGGATCGTGGGCGGCGTTGGCGACTTGGGCGGCGTCCATGAAGTTGTGGATGCCGATATTCAGGGTGTGGACCTGGCCTTGCAGGATTGCGCGCAACATTTCTTTGGGAATGAGACCGTGCTGGAGCAGGCTGAGCAGGGCTGCCAGACTGCGGAAAAGGAAGCCAGGATGGGCAAAAAGAATGCCTGCGAGCCGCCAGGGAGGGGTGTTGGCGTCGTCGTTGACGAGGGAGAGGCCGCCCGTTTTGGCAAGAATATCGCCCAGAAAGCGGTCGAGCTTTTTGTTCTCCTGTAAAATGGGGAACGCCAGTCCGGATGGTCGGGCGATGAGGAGCGGTGCCCAACTGTTGCAATCGGGGTGTCCGAAAATAGTGGCTTCTCGGCGCAACGGAAAGCCGCTTCCCTCCTGAATTTTGGCCCAGACATCCGCTGGGGTGATCGGTTTTTCCGAGTAAATCGTGCGCCCGGTGTCGGCTTCGGGTTGGAAACTGAGCATGCGCCAGACGAGAGAACGATTCGGGTCGGCTAAAAACCAGCGGATGATCTCGGGCACGTGGTCAATATTGCGCCGGGTGACGGTGCAGTTGTGGGCAAACTCCAAAGTGGCGCCGGTGCGCTCCCGGATGCCGAGGGCAAGATCGGTAAATTGCTGGCGAATGGGATGGAGATCGGCCTCGCTGGTGATGCGCTGGATGGGGTAACCTTTGCGCCCGGCCTGGGTCATGTCGATATGCACGGCGACCTGGCGGAGACCGCCCTCGACGACGAGGCGTTCCAGAAATTGAGGCTGCTCAAACAACGTCTGGCCATGGGTGAAAAGCATGGGAACAAGCCCCACAGAGAGTGCATAACGAATGATCTCGACCAGCTCATCCTGCCGTCCAGAACGCCAGTAGGCGTCGGCCACATCGCCCCCGGTGATTTGCAATCCGGCGCCGGGTCCTTGGAGGCGCCGGTTGGCATCGATCTGCTCTTTCATCTGATCGAGCGACGGGATCGGGATGCTGTTGGCATTTTTTGGCAAATAACAATGTGTGCAATGAAATGAGCAATAACTGGCGCCGAGAGTAAATCCACAATGGGTGAGATGACGTCCGGAGATTTGGTTAGGAGTCTTGGTGCAGGCTGGCAACGACTCCCAACGAGCGCGCAGATAGGCTTCTTTTTCCGGGTCTAACGGATGCCGAAACGCCGCCCAACGACGCGCCCAAACATGAGTCGAACGCGGGGCTGGCTGGGGAAAAAGACTCAACACCGGAAGACCGCCAAGAGCGGGAGTGGCCGGCGTGAGATCAGAAAAAGGCAGGTCGGAAACTGCGCTCGTTTTGCTGTTATTTGGCTTCGTTGAGGCTCCAGTCATAGTCTTGAAATTTGACCTTTGCGCTGGCGGGAATGGGTGTTTTGCGGAATTGATTAATGTAAGCCACCGCTCCGCCAGCGGGCTTGAAGTCGGCGGCAAACCATTTGAAAATGCTGGAAATGTTCACGGTTTTTCCATCAGCCGGGAGTGAGACACCGAGCGGGTTTTCATTCACGAATTTCCGAAAAGTGGCGGTGAGCTGGGACTCCAGTTTGGCGGCGGTGAACACTTCTGAAATCAACTCGGGGCAACTGGTGCTGGCACAATTGATCGCGGTATGAATGCGGGGTTCCTTGAAGCGGGCGATGATGATTCCTTTTTCCAGCTCGTTCAAACTCATTTTTTTGCCCGCGACGATAATGGTTTTGCGGGTAAAAAAACCGAACAAGGGATACACATCCTCAATGCTCTTGATGGGGTAGGCATCGAGGACGTTTTTGATCGTCCAGGCATTGTAGGCGTTTAGATAAAAGGCAAGCTGTTCGTCGCGGGAAAGCTTGTCTGGGGCGGCACCTGCGATGGCTTCTGTGACCCCGGAGAGCGCCTGGAGATCGGCGGATGAAGCTTTCCATTTGGCATAGCGCACACCCTGCGGAGTGGCATAAGTTTTCAGCAGCCGCGAATAATCGGTCTCCCATTTTTCAGGTGCGGCCTGGAGGGACGGATAAAACAGGAGCAAGGGAAGTAAGAGAATCAGGATGGTTTTCATGGTCGATGTTGTTGGCCTGGGTCGAAGCAAACTGGTTTGGCTTGGGTTTGGTGGAGTAATACCATCGATGCAAGATGTGCGGTGACACTCCAAGATGATAGAGAAATATGAAGAGGGCATTAAAGAAAGTGGTGCGCCATGCCCCATGAAGATTGTGACGGCGGGCGGACGATTCCATCGCTGGATCCAGCAAAATGATGCGCCCCGATTTTCTTAAGCGCTGCGAAAACTCCATGTCTTCCATCAAGGGATAATCTTTGAAGCCATTGAGTGCGCGAAAATGATCTTTGCGAACAAAAAGCGATTGGTCGCCAAAAAGAGAGCCGAAATGCTGGTTTCTCCAACGTTCAAAATGACTCAGCCAGAGGAAGGCGGGATGACGTTTGTCAAAAAACCGGTGGAAAGCGCCTCCGACGATTGAAGAGTCATCGAGGGCCGCAGTCAGCGCGCTCACGTGCGCCTCCGTGAGCCGGGAATCGGCGTGATGAAAAAGAAGTAGTTCGCCGGTGGCAGTGGCGGCTCCGAGGTTCATTTGCTCTCCTCGATTCGGACGTTTGGCAGACAAGACCTGGACATTTCCACTGGATGCAAGCGTGGCAGGCGTTGTGGCGGTAACGATGATCACTTCCCGCACCCCGGGGTATTGCGCCCAACGCCAGGCGTTTTGCCTTAACAAATGGGCATCGTTCCAACACGGGATGATGATGGAAAGTGCAGCGTTCATTTTTTGTTTATTCGCACAGAACCAAAATAAAGTTGTCGCAATCGCTGGATCCAAAAACGCCGGGTGTTTGAATCGGATTTCTCCGATGAAAACCGTTTTAGGCGGTTTTAAAGCAATAACAAAACTAATGGGCGAAAATTTCGCCTGTCCCAGGAAAATTTGCCAGGAACACTAGGGTTTGAACTATATAACCCTAAACCCGAAATAAAAAATCGAAGGGCAATTTTTTAACCGATGCGACGACGACGTTGCAGACCGAGGAGCAGAACGGTGCCGAGGGAGAGGGCAGCGAAGGTGGAAGGTTCGGGGATGAGTCGCACTTCGAGGCCGTTGACCGATGCGAGATCGATTCCGCCACCGCCAGTGGTGCCATCGGTGGTGGTGGGGTAAAAGGTGGCATTGGTCCAGTCGAGGAGTTGCGCGGAAGTGGTCGCTGTGACGTCGGCGGCAGTGAGAGCGTAGCCGAAGATGGTGGTGCCATCGGCGATGCCCAGATCGGCGCCACTGATGAGGATGCCGCCGAGGCCTTGTGTGTTGCGTTCGGTATCGGCGGTGGTGGTGGCGAGGTTGCTGCCATTATTGTAGCGGAAAAGCCGGTAATCCTGATTTCCCAACACGTTTGGATTACCCCAAGTGCTGGCTGGGATGGTGAGAAGACTGCCAAAACCGGTGGGGTTGCCACTTCCATCGATGGAGGTGACGGCGGCGATGGCAAAGGAGTCGTGGAGGGTCGTATCGCCGCGGTCGAAGACGGCAAAAACGAGGGAGGAGTCGGCCACCAAACCGCTGTTCCAAGTAAAATCGAGGCGTTCGATATTTCCTGTGGAGACGACAGTGCCGTTGGCGAAGGTGTTATCGGTGCCGGAAAAAAGGTTGTTATTAAGCAGAATTTGATCGTATGTCGGCTGATAGACGCCACGAAGATTGGTTCCAGTGCCGGAATCGGCATACCAAACGGAGGATTGATTGTTGTTGACGCTGTTGCGTCGAACAAAAACGTTATTGGCGAGGGAGTTTATGGCGTATATGCTGGAGGCGACAGAAATGGATTCAAGCGCGAGAATGTTGTTGTCGAAAGTTTTACCATCGCTGGTGGAAGCAGTCCCAGCGGTAAAAGTGGTGGTAATGGAGGTAATCGTGCTGACAGCAAATGCCGGGGCGGCAAGGGCAAGGAGGACAGCAAGACTGAGGGCACGACGGAATTGGGTAGAGGAGCGGTGTATCATTTTGATTAAATTGTAGATTTAATGGAAAAACGGTGGGGATGTCAAGCAGAGAAAATCTATCGCTGCATTTTATTTCAAATTCAAGTGACCAACCCCCGCGTCCAAGGGAGTGCCGTTTGTCGTTTCCCATCGAATTATTCGGTAGTTTCCTCGATGCGATGCGTGGGAAAAGGAAATCCACCAACTTTTCGGCATCGACAAAACTCGTGAGCTCTGTGGCGTCGGCATCCTTCGGCTTCTGTTTTTTTGATAAAATAGTCGCGCTTGACGAAACTGTCTCCGCAACGAACGATTATTTACCATGCGTCGCTTGCTCACCCATTGGATCGCCACCGTGCTTGCCGGCAGTCTCCCTGCTGTTGCGGCGCCTTCCCCGGCCAAACCCGGCGTTGTTCTCCTCCATGGCATTCACGATTCGGGCGAAAAAATGGCCTGGCTTGCCCGGCGATTGCAATCTGCCGGTTACGAAACGTTTTGTCCCTCGCTTCAACCAGCCGATGGCAGCGTAAGCCTGGCCACCTCCGCAGCTTCCCTCGACGCTCTGGTTGCCAGGCGTTTTGGGAAAGATCGCCCCTTGCATGTCGTCGGTTTTAGCATGGGCGGCCTCATCACCCGTCATTGGCTGGCAAGTTATCCGGTGCGTCAACGCGTGCTGGGTTTTGCCACCATCAGCTCGCCCCATCGCGGCACCTGGTTTGCCTATGTCAACAATCTGCCCGGAGTGAGGGAAATGCGTCCTAACAGTCCTTTCCTCACTCAACTCCAATCACAAGATCGCCATCTGGCCGGGTTGCGTCCGCTCTCGGTTTACACCCCGTTCGACCTGATTATTCTACCAGCCAGCAGTTCCGTGTGGAAATGCGGCCAGACGAAACTTTTTTGGTCCGTCGCGCATCCGCTGATGGTTTTCAATCCGCGCGTCGCCAAAAGTGTGCTGACCTATTTCGACGAGGCCGAAAAAGCAGCCGCGCGGTAGCTAGGCAGCCTGCGGTTTGGTCGTGGCGGGAACGAATTCCAGCGAAGCCGAATTCATGCAATAACGCAGCCCACTGGGGGCCGGACCATCGTCGAAGACGTGTCCGAGATGACTTCCGCATTTGGCGCAGACAGACTCTTTGCGGAGCATGCCATGGCTGCGATCCACGATTTCCGTGACGTTGCCAGGTGCCGCCGGGGCGTAGAAACTGGGCCACCCGGTGCCGGAATCGTATTTCGTGCTGGAATCGAAAAGCACCTCGCCGCAAGCGACACAAAGGTAGCGGCCCGGTTTTTTATTGTCCCAATAATCGTTGCGAAAAGGAGGTTCGGTGCCGCCCTGACGCGTTACGCGGTATTGTTCGGGGGTAAGTTTCTGGCGAAGTTCATCATCGGTCGGCATGGGAAGAGTCTAACACGGGGTGGAGAAAAAATCCAACCTTTGTCAAAGTCAATCACGGGAGAAGTCGTCTAATAATCGCGTTGCAGGAGGTGTTGGGCGAGGCTGTCGTGGTGTGTTTGATAGGATTACGCCGTTTTCCTAGTCCGAATTTTTCGTTCAACTGCAGGAGTTTCGCAAAGTATCAGTTGGCTGGGTTTTTTCAGTGACTCGATAGGGGTGTGCGAATAAGCGGGTCCGTGGGTGGGGCCAGTGAAGCTGCCAGTTTCCTCGGGTGCTTGATTGCCCCAGACGGTCCAATTTTCGCGCTTGCGAAAGCTGTCTGCCCAAATCCAAGTGAACTTACGGGATCCGCCACCTGCCGCGTTCAACATGAATTAAAAGACCCGTCTCGCGTAAAACTTGAAGTTTCTGACGAATCTTTTCGCGAATATGAAGATTATGTGGGTGCTGCTGCTTCAATTGTGGGACGAGTGTGTATGCGTCTTCGTTAGTGAAAATATTTTTACCAAGAGTTCGAATCGCATTCAAAACATCGAGCGTCCAGTTTCGTTCCTTGATGTCGATCATAGCGAGGGGTTTTACGAGTTGAAACTTTGCGCGCACTTCTTCCGTAGGCAAAGCTACAGTGTTATCAATAACTACAATTCGTGCTTCAACTGGAATGTGGCTCAACGATATGTTGCATCCAACCCAACCTGCGCGCCGAGCAGTCGCAGAGAGAGGTTTGCGCTGCATAATTGCTGATGCAGGAAAAGCGAAATGCGGAACCAAGATGAGTTTTTTGACACGCCACGTTGCCAGGTCATAATGCATGAAATAGAAGTTAGGCGTATTGCCATTCTTAATCGCATCCATCATGGTGGCATAAGCTCCATCAGGTATGTAATTTCCGATGCTTGTTTGCTGGCTTTTGAGTTGATACCAAAAATTACAGATGGGACAAGCAAAGTCATTTACCCTGGCATTATTCTTAAGCCGAGTTAGCTTCTGGGAAGTGCAGTTCGGACAAAACAAATTGTCTTCTGCCCAAGCTTCGGTAACGACACGAGCACGCTGCGAAGCACTTTTATAAGTTACTGCGAGTTGGCCCATCATTTCAAGTTTCATCAACGAACATGGAATCACGACCAGGACCAAACGTCGAGACTTTCGATTGCGTTCGTCCGGCTAATAATCGCGTTGCAGGAGGTGCTGGGCGAGGCTGCGAAGTCGGTCGGCTTTTTTTCCGAGGGGGGCAAGCGCATCGAGGGAGGTCTGGGTGAGGCGATGAGCTTCTCGACGCGCTTTTTCCAAGC
>JBBRFA010000097.1:0-13667 GCA_038225185.1 Chthoniobacterales bacterium | reverse complement strand
GCGCCGCCCTACCCGGAAGAAATGTGTGCGCCAAAATAAAAGATCCACCCCTTAGTTTGCATCTCGGTGGGGGTTGCGCCTGGTTTCTGATTGGAAAATGAGCTTGTCTGTGGTGTCGCTGTGGCTATTGATTTTCAATGGGCCTTTTATTCCTGGTGATTACGGTGGGAATGCTGTGGCTGAGCATGATCGCCCTGGCCCTGGCCGTGTTTCCATGGGTGAAAGAATATGCGGTGGCAAGGGTGGGATCGATTCTGGTGCTGTGCCTGACTTTGTTTTTTTTGGAGCATTTCATAGGTCTGGGAAAGAACCTGCCTCTGTTGGTTTTCAGCCTGCCTCTGACTGCCTGGCTGCTTTGGCAAAGGCGGGCGGTGGTGCGGGAACATTGGGAGGTGGAAGCGTTTTTTGCGGCGGGTTTTTTATACGCCCTGCTGTGGCGCTGCACTTTTCCGGATATCGACGTGGGCGCGGACCGTCTTTCTGATTTGGTTATTATTCAGGCTTACATGGTGGGGGAAAGTCTGCCCGCGATGGATCGCTGGCTTCCACCATTTGATCTTGGTTTTTACCATGGCTTCCAGCATTACGCCGCGGGGCTGATGGGACGATGGCTGCGGATAAACCCGGAAATGAGTTTTCATTTTGGCTTTTGTGCGCTGGCCGGGTTGGTGACATGCGCGGCGGGAACTGCCACCCGTCAATTTTGCGCGTGGCGTCCTGCGGCGTGGCTGATTGTCTTGGTGATGTTGATCGGTGGCAAGGGAATGGGCGTGGGAAAATGGGTGGCAGACTTGCTTGCCATCGACAAGGAGGGGGGCGAACGGGCGATGGAAGTTTTTAGTCAAATGCTGGTCAGCGGGCAATATCATCCGCCGCTCACGGGGATTTTGTTGCTGGCTTTTGCCGCGCTGCTGATGGGGGCACAGGAGGCGGGGGCGGTGGGGCGTCAGCGGGCTTTGCATCACGGTTTGCTGGCGGCGACGGTTCCGATGGGGATGATTGGTAATGCCTGGATTGTGCCGTTGCAGGTGGTGCTGGTCGTTGGATGGATGATTTATCGGTCGTGGAGCGGGGAGCGGAATCATTGGCTGGCGGCTGGTGCGGGTGGCGCGATTGCTCTGGGATTGTGTAGTCCGCACCTGATTGCGTTTGTCTTTCGAGAAACCGGGATGGCACCCTGGGAGGTCGTTAGATCGGACGAGCGCACGTCTTTCTGGCATTGGATTTTAAATTTCTGGCCGGTGATAGTGTTGTTGATGTTAAGTGCGATGAGCCGGGAGCGCTCGAGGTTAATTTTGTTTTTCGCTTTGGTCTGGGTGGGAATGTTGGGTCTGACGGAGCTGGTTTTTATCGATGATGGACCCGCGGGGTTGTGGGATCGATCTCACAGCATAGCGAATTGGTGGCCGTGGATTGGCACGGGCATCCTGCTCACGGTCGGTGCGCGCAATCTGGCGTCGCCGAGTAAAATCTGCCGATGGGGAACGGTCTGCGTGCTGCTGGTGCTGTGCTCCCAGGGGTGGGACATGGCGCGGATTTATCTAGAAACACCGAAGCCCTCGGCGATGCGGCTGGAGGGGAGCCATTGGATCGCGGGCGTGCCTGCGACGAAAAATCTGGTGCAGGCTTTGCGTATCCGGCCCGACGGGATTGCTTTGGAAAGTGGCCATCCGCGGGAAAATCCGGAAGTTACGGCGCTTTCCACCTTTGGCCATAAAATCAGTTTCGTGGGTTGGTCCGAGAAGGAGGCGCAATGGCGCAACTCCTCGCCGGTGGTGGGCAAACGACTGGAGGAAACCCAGGCTTTTTATAAAAACGAACTTCCCGACGCTTTGGAATGGTTGATTACCAATGATATCCGATACGTCCTTTTCCTCCAACGCGACAATGGGGATGATCGCTTCACGATTCTGCGCGATAAAATCAAAGAGCGTTATAGCTGGTATGCGACGTATGGGAACGACAGGGATTGGGCTATCGGATTTTTTGAGCGCCGCGAGAAATAGACAGTGGCTTGGGTGTGTAACGGAGGATTTCTAGCGGAGGCTTTGCAAACGATGTGGCTCGGTGTTTTTGAAAAAGCCTGCTTGCGAGCTTGATTCCGGCGATGGCATATTTGTGCGATGACGATTCTTTTTTTGTGCGCCACGGTTGCGGCACTCTGGTTGAATCTCATCGGGGTGGGGTTGATTGCACATCGGTGGGTGCGGGATTATGCGGTGGCGCGTCTGGTGGGAGTATTGGGATTGTGCCTGGGGTTATTTTTTCTGGAGCATTTCTGGGGAATGGGAAAGCGGCTTCCGCTTCTCCCGATTAGCACCCTCGTCTCGGCGTGGCTGGTATGGCGGGAACGCGGGTTGTTGCGCCAGAATTGGTGGGTGGAGATGATGTTTGCGGTGGGGTTTTTTTATTGTCTGGTCTGGCGCTGCGCGTTTCCCGACATTGATCTGACGGCGGAGCGGGTGCCGGATTTGGTGTTTATCCAAAATTACATGATTGGAGACCGTCTTCCCGCGCTGGATCGCTGGCTGCCGCCTTTTAGCATGAGTTTTTACTATGGGTATCAACATTACAGCGCTGGATTGATGGGGCGTTGGCTGTGGATTACGCCGGAACTTTGTTATCAATTCGCGTTCTGTGCGATTGCAGGGTTGACCACCTGCGCGGCTGGTGTGGCGGCGGTGCGTTTTCAGATGGGCCGGACTAGGCGATTGGCCTGCTGGCTGGTTTTGGCGGCTTTTTTGGTCGGTGGAAATGGGGTGATTGTGGCGTTGCACGTCTTGTTCGAAAAGCCTGCCGCACTCTGGCAAAGCTCGCGTTTTCTGGGAATGGAATGGGGGGAGGAGATGTGGGGGCCGGTGGGACGTTTGGTGGCACCCGCGATCAATCCAGCGCCGTTTGCGAGGGCGGTCGAATTGCCGGTGGACACTTTCAGCTATGCCTTGTTCCTGGGGGAGTATCACGCACCGCTCACGGGCTTTGCTTTGCTCGCTTTTGCGGTCTTACTCCTGGCGACGCAGGAGGCTGGGGCAACCGGGCGGCAACGCAAAATCAACCATGCCCTGCTGGCGGCGACGGTCCCGATGATGTTAATCGGTAATGTGTGGATCGCTCCCCTGCAAATCCTGCTCGTGGCAGGGTGGCTAATCTACCGGTCTTGTTGCGGTGAAAAAGGGCATTGGCAGGCGGCGATTGTCGGAGGGTTGCTGGCTCTCGGTTTATGCTATCCCCATCTCATGGAGTTCACGGTGCAGCCGATTGCTGCCCACTCCTCGATTCGTCCCACTTTTGCCGACGAGCGCACGCCATTTTTTCAATGGATATTGATGTTTTGGCCCGTGCTGGGGATTCTCATTTTTAGTATTTGGAACCGTGAACGTCCGGCGTTCACGCTTTTTCTGGTGCTTATGTGGGTGGGTTTTTTGGGATTTGCAGAGGTTATTTTTGCCGACGATGGGTTTGGCGGCGCATGGAATCGGTATAACACCACCCTCAAATGGTGGTCGTGGATTTATGCGGGCATCACACTCACCTTGGGTGCTCATAATATGGCCTCTCGCAACCGGGTCTGTCGTTGGGGCACGGGGTTGATGTTACTCCTCATGTGCAGTTATGCGTGGGATTTGGGCCGTTATTTTTTTAGGGAAAACAAGCCCTCGCTGATGAAGCTGGATGGTAGTTTCTGGCTCACGGGCGATACGTCCCTGGTCGATCTTATTGCCTCTCTTCGTTCGCGCCCCGATGGAATCGCCATTGAGAGCGGCCATATCGACGGAAATTCTGAGACTACGCTGGTCGCTATTTTCAGCCATAAAATGAGTCTGCTCGGCTGGGTGGTGCATGAAAAAGTCATCTGGCGGGGCGACATACCGGAGATCGAGCGGCGCAGGCAACAGATTGCAGCGTTTTATCAAGACGCGCTGCCAGATCCGATTGCCTGGCTGGCGCAGAATGATGTGCGTTACGTCATCTGGCTGAAACGTGACAATGTGGCGGGAGGAGAAGAACATGCAGCCCTTCACGAAAAAATAAAAACCCGTTACCGCTGGGAAGACTTTTCGGATAGTGAGAAGGAGGGTCCGGTGGGTTATTGGGAGCGCAAGGACGAGGCACCGTGATTCGCTTGATCGATACCTATTTATGAACAGATAAACATGGCGACAGGTATATTGTCATTAGGAGGCAGAGATCGTGGAAGATAAATTTTATGTCATGAGGTATCTCTACGATGCGGTGGACAAGGTGAGGCGGCAGGAGCATCGGGAATTAAAGGCGGCGGGAGACGACCGTCACAGCAAGACAAAGCGTGGATTCCAAACCTTTTCCAACTACCGCATCGCCATTCTTTTTCATCGAGGGCGTCTGGACCTTAAAACCCCCGCTACCCACTCAGTTTCCTAATGAGCCTTAAGTTGAAATGCACCCGGAGAGGAATTCCAAGGCGCGTCTCTCCGACCAGAGGCGGTTGCTTTTTCCAGAGCTAACGAAGCCACAGTGGCCACCTGCCGCCGGGCATTCGAGATAAAAATGGCTGCTCTCCTCCGCGCATTTCCGGGGATAACAGGCGGGTGCCAGAAAAGGATCGTCCAGGGCGTTCACCAGCAAAGTGGGGACCGCTATCTTTGTTAGCACGGGCAGACAACTGCTTCGCTCCCAATACTCAGCGGCACTGGCAAAGCCATTGAGCGGAGCGGTAAAACGACTGTCGAACTCCCGAAAAGTATGCACCCGCTCCAGACCGGCAAGATCGATAACCTGCGGAAAAACCCGCTGCTTCGCACGTATTTTGGCGGTGAGCTTTTTCATAAAGCGCCGCGTGTAAAGCCGGTTGCGGGGATGATCCAGCGAAGCCACGCTGGAAGCTAGATCGCAGGGAACGGAAAACGCAACGGCACCAGCGATGCGCGGATCGATTTGCTCTCCGAAATCGCCGAGATATTTGAGTTGCAGATTGCCACCGAGGCTAAAGCCAACCAGGGCGATTTTTTGATAGTCGCCGCTTATTAGTATAGATTCAATCACCGCCGCCAGATCTTCCGTCGCGCCGCTGTGATAGAAGCGAGGGAGCCGGTTCAGCGTGCCGCTGCATCCACGAAGGTTCCAGGCCAGGACGTCCCATTGATTTTCCATAAAACAACGGGCCATGCCCTGGATGCTGGCATCGAAGGAGGAACCTTCCAGGCCGTGGGTTAGAATGACGAGGCGTGGGTGCTGGTTTTTTGCCCAATCCAGGTCGAGAAAGTCGCCGTCGGCCAGTTCCAGGCGTTCGCGTTCGAGAGTGATGCGCGGCACCTTGCGGGTAAGTGCCGGCCAAATGGTTTGCTGATGGCCGCTGGGGAGATGAAAAGCCGGGGTAAAGCTGGAGGATGCTAACAACGGCATAATGTCGCCCACTATTGGGAAAAGCGTGCCCGGCAGGCGGCGATCTCTGCCTGGGTGGGCATGGCGGGTGCAGTTCCTAGTTTGGTGACACTTAGCCCTGCCACCACTGTGCCATGGCGGGCGGCCTGCGAGATGTCGCCTCCGAAAAGAATCAGACCGGCGGCAAACCCTCCCACGAAGGCGTCACCCGCCCCGGTGGTATCGACGACCGTAATATTTTCCAAGGCGGGGATGAATTCAAAGCCGCTCTCGCGCGAGATGAAGGCACCTTTTTTTCCGAGGGTAACAATCACCGTGGGCACCTGGAGGCGGCGGCAGAGGGCCTGTAGATCATCGGGGGCGAGCGCGTGCAATTTTTCCTCCGAAAAATCGGCCAATGCAAGGGCGGGATGCGCTTTTACGATGGCGACGAGTTCGGTTTCGTTGGGGATAAAAATATCCACATCAGATAAAATCGCAAAATCGAGATCAGGATTCATCGGCGCGGGATTGAGGAGGGTGGTTTTACCCAGGCGGCGGGCGGCCTGGAGAACATCGCGCACGGTATCGAGATGGATTTCCAACTGTAGAACGACAATTTGGGCCGCTTCGAGCAAGGCTGGCGGGACATCGGCAAGACCGAATTTTTCACTCGCACCGAGGGCGACAACGATGCTGTTTTGTCCCTCGGCATTGACGATGATCCCGGCCGTGCCAGTCCCCGCATCGGGGATTCTTAGCAAATGCCGTTCGATTCCCTCGGAGGTTAGGAAAAGCTCGGCCCCATCGCCAAAGGCATCCTCACCCACGGCACCAAAAAAAGCGGTCTGCACACCTGCGCGGGCAGCGGCCACGGCCTGATTCGACCCTTTGCCTCCTGGGCCGGTGACGAATTTTCCCGTAAGAGTTTCGCCTGCAGCAGGAAAACGTCCGACAAAAAAAGTGAGATCCTGCACGAAACTACCGACGACGAGAATGGGGGAGAACATGTCGAATTATGTGCGAAGACCTGCCATTAAGGCAAGCCGCAGATGGCGCGAGGGAGAGGCTTTTTTAGCGCAGAAACATCCGGGCCGCTGCCATTGCCACCGAGAGCAGGGTGAGACCGATGAGGATCATCACAAAGATGTGGGCAAATTTCGGACGGGGTAGCGTGCGCCAGGGTTCGCTGGTTTTTCCAAGCGGCTTCGGCGGAAGATCGTCCCCATGTAATTTTAAGGGAGCCGTGTGGCTGTGACTGTAGTTGGTCACCGACGGATAATCCCCGCCCCAGGATTCGACTTCGGGTTCCATGGCGCGGAAAGGACCGCAGCCGGGGCAACTCCGGGATCCCACCCGAACTTCCGATCCGCAATCGGGACAAATGTAAGTGTCGTTGCTGGTAAAAGGTTCCACGAAGAGAAGCATTCCACAGCCTTTCGCGGTTCTCAAATGAAGAGTTTGGCAGGCGCGAAAAAAAAGCTAGATTTACAGCCGTGTCCTCATTTTCCAAAATCCAACGTCGCGCTGCCACGGCCGCCACGCGGGCGATTTATGCCCGGCTGGCCAGCATTACCGTCGAGCGCAATTGCATCGGGCGGGCGCAGTGCTGCCAGTTTCGTCTCACAGGGAAAACGCCGCATCTTACCCGCGGTGAAGCTCTTACCACGTGGGCGGCGGTCAAGGCGGGCGGACGCAAAACGCTCCCGGCTTCCATCGCTGGAGCCTGCCCTTTGTTGCATCCCGAGACGCAACGTTGTCTGGTTTACGAAGGTCGGCCTTTTGGTTGTCGCACCCACTTTTGTGCTGCCGCCGGTGGCCCTTATCCCAGGGAAAAAGTGGTCGATTTGATTCGCGAACTGGAAAAAATCGATGCAGCCCACGGGGGCGATGGTTCCAAGCCGCTCGAAAGCGCCTTGCGCGAGGTGATGGATTGAAGCGATCTCGCACTTCACATTGCTCTATTTCTGCAAAAGCCGGCCCAAGCGCTTGAGGCTCCCGAGAATGGCGTAATCGCGCCGCGTCAACTCGCCGTCCCGTCCCTCGGTCAACCAGCTCACGCAGGCGCAATTGGCCAGCAACAGCAACGCCGAAAACCCAAAATAAAGACTGAACCGATTGACCTCGAAGCTCCCGATGTGCCCGTGCACGGAGCGCAACGCATCCAGCGCCATGCCCGACAAAATCGGGGCCAGCCCACTCGCGAGACATGCCACCACGGTGAAAAGTGCAAAAAAATGATTCCGTCCCATCGCTGGCATCACATGCATCGCGAGGCGTGCATTGGCCACGGCAAAATTGGCGCCGGCCACACCAAAAAATAAATTGATCGTCCCGACAAGGATCGCAGTGCCCGCCCCTTCGTGGGCTGCCACCGAGGCCCAGCACCCTGTGAGGAGGGCCGCCAGCAACGTCGTTCCCCGCAGCAAAAATTTACTCCCGGTGCGATCCAGAAACTTGGCCGAAAGCGGCAGCGTGAGCAACGCACCCACGAACCCGAGTAGAGACAACGCCACCACCGTGCCATCGCCAAAGCCCAAAACCTCCTTGGTAAAAGACATCGTAAACACCGGCAGACTCCCCACCACTGCGGACCAGATGACGGTAAAAACCAGCAATTTATAAAACGGCGGATACGTTATAATCGCCCGCCAGGGCACCGGATGTCCCGACGTGCGCCGCGATTCCTCGGCATCGATATCGGGCATCCTGCGCAATGCCAGCAACGATAAGACCGCAAAAATCGCGCTGAATAAAAACACCGACGAATAGCGCAAAGGGTGGGGAAGGGTTTGCAACATCAATGCGCCGATTCCCAGCGCAGCGAGGCTCCCGCCGTGCGCCGCCAATTGTTCCCGTGAAAGATATTCCCCGCGCCGTTCCGCAGGGAGTAATTGGGTGATCCACGGCATCCAGGCCCCCGACGAGATCCCGCGAATAAGGGCAAAAATAAACAACGTGAGCAGGACCAGGGCGATCTTCGATGCATCATCCACGAACCCCAGCAGGGGCACCCCGGCCAGGGCAAACAGCATGATCGTGCGCAACCCCCAGCCCCCGAGCATGAACTTGCGGTAACCCACTTTTGGCAGCCAATGCGCCGCCGGTAATTGCAGGAAACTTAGCAACGGCAACATCGAAGCGACGATCCCCAGCACGGTGGACGACGCACCGAGCGACTTGGCATATAAAATCACCGGCGCACCCGCCGCGATCTGATACGAAAATGCATTCAAAAACCCAAACGCATACCCGTGCCTAATCCCCTGCGGCATCTCGGTGGATACTGCTGATTCGGGGGACAGCGGACTGGGCGGGTTATTCTTTTGCAATGGAATAGCGTTTCTTCTTTCTGAGACGAAACCAGTTGCTCCAGGTTTTTTTAAAATTTTCCTTGGGCGTAAGATAACGCTGGTTCAATTCATTGCCCCGCACGATTTGCTCCAGGATGCCTGCCACCGAGAAATTCTCCGTATTTAAAATCGTAAATGCCGTTCCGATGGCCGCCTCGTGATGCGCATCGCTTGCCGCCGTCATGGGCAATTGTCGATTCTGCGCATACTCGAAGGCATTCCGATTATACCGTTTCAACGTGCTCGCCGCATTGAACACCTCCAGCGCGTCGATGGGCAAGGTATCCAGCACCGAAGCGCGGATGCCGGCACGAAAAAGATCGAAGGGATGCGGCGGAATCGCCAGCCCGCCCGCCGCATGAATATGGCCGCAGACTTCCAGCGCCGGGGTGCCCTTCATCGGAGGCAAAGACGCGCCAATGCAGAGCAAATGCCCCTCCGCTGTCGTTACTTCCACGCCTGGAATAATCAAAAAATCATCCACCGGCAGTCCGTCCTCCCGCATCAACCCTTTATCGATTCCGTAAGCGACCGCGTCGCAGGTGTTGTGGTCGGTAATGGCAAACCCATCCAGCCCCTTGCGCCGGGCAGAGGCGATCATCGATTCGAGGCTGCTAACGCCGTCGCCCGAGAAATACGAATGAGAGTGAAGATCGATTTTTAGAGCCATGGGGTTGATGCAAGCCGCAGGTTAAACTTGCATGGAAGGTTGCACATGGAATGAAAGTGCGTCAATGATCAGTCGATGTCTTCCCTTACCTTTTCTGCACCCATGGTCGGCTTTAAGGAATGGGCCGTGGTCTGCGAGGCCTTGGGCGACGGGACGACAAGTCTCATTCTGCGAAAAGGCGGCATCGCCGAGGGACGCGAGGGATTTCGTTTTCAGCACCCGTTTTTTTTCCTTATGCCGACTTTTTTTCACGAGCAACTTACCAAAACCCGGCTCTCCGCCGATGCCCGTCTGCCCGAACCGACCCCCGGAGAAATCCAGATTCAGTTCGCGGCCCAAGTGGTCTGGACCCGGCTTGTCACCAATCGCGATCTTTTGGAAAAAATCGCCCCCTGGCACATCTTGCAACCCTCTGTGGTGGAGGACCGTTTTCAATACGATGACACGCCGGGGATCAACGTCGCTTTTTTACGCGTTTGGAGATTGCAGACGGTCTGGGCTTTTCCCGATGCCCCAAGATACGGCGGTTGCCGAAGCTGGGTGAATCTGCCGGAGATTTCGCCAGATTTAAGTTGCACCCCGGTGCTGGACGAGGACGCAAGCCAGACACGTTCGGAGGAGTTAAGCCGGCTCTTGGATTTGTGAACGAGGATGGTGAGCCGTGCTGGAGGTTCATTTTGCCGTTAGCGGGCCACTTTACCTTTGCGCCGCTCGGCTGCCACTTGCAGGAGATGTTTGGTGCGGCCTTTGAGCTTGGTTTTGCGTTTGCCAAGCTGACGCGACAATTTATCGACCACTTTGTCGATGGCGGCATAGAGGTCCAATTCTTTGTCTTCGGCATGAATATCCGGGCCGGGCACAGCGAGATGGACTTTTACGCTGTAAGGTTTGGAAGCGGCCTCGTCGTGAAGGAGAACGACATGGGCGGCAATGATTTCACCGGCCAAATGTTCGAGATGTTCGACTTTATCGGCGACATAACCATAGATGGCGGCAGTGAGTTTGAGGTGTCGGGGGCTGACGTGGATTTGCATATAAAGAACTGTGGGACGATTTGCCATTCTGACAACCGATAAATTTTACGGAAACGATTTTTTTTTAAGCGTAACTCCGTGCTCCGCTGCGATACGGGCGCTTCAACGAGGTGAAGCCAAAAAAAAATCTCCTACCAGATTGGCCTGCTGTGGCGCAGCATTTCCACGAACGAACTTTGCACGGCACTGAGCGCTTTCTTTTTCTTTTTTAACAACCCAAGTGGACGCCACAAGTCGGTGCCAATGACATCGATGGCGACCAGGGTGCCGCCCCGCACTTCCTCGAGCACGGTGGCCCGGGGCACGAGCGCGATGCCGCTCTCGATCTCCACGGCGCGTTTCACCGTCTCGATGTTATCAAATTCCAGCGCAATCTGAATGCGCACATTTTCGCGGGCGAGCGTCTCGTCAATCGCTTTGCGCGTCGGTTGATCGAAGCTGAAAGAAATGAATTTTTCGTTCTGAATATCGCGCAGCCGCACGCGGTCGCGCTGGGCGAGGGGATGATTGGGATGACAAATGAGAATGAGTTTATCCCTCCAAAACGATTCCATTTCCAGCCCCCGCCGTTCGGTCGGAAAGGCGACGAGTCCGAAATCTGCCCCACCGTCTGCCACCGCTTGATAGACCTGTGTGGAACGCAAAAAATCCACTTTGATATCCACTTCGGGGTAACGTTTTTTAAATTCCTTAAGATAAGGCGGCAGTTCGTGCAACCCGATGCTGTGCACGGCTGCGATGAGAATCGTGCCCTTCACGCTGGTCTTAAGCGTCTCGATATGTTGCCCGAGGGAATGATAGGCAGCCAGGATATCGCGGGCAGCCTTGAGCATGGCCGCACCTTCCGCCGTCACAGAAAAATTCTTTTTCCCGCGCTCGATCAAAGTCACCTGGAATTTTTCCTCCAAGGCCCGGATTTGCTGGCTCACCGCACTTTGTGTGATCCCGTGCAACTCCGCGACTTTGGAAAAACTAGCCGTCTCCACCAAATCATTGAATAGCTGAAAAGTCTCGATGTGCATGATGTGAAGAACGAGACGCAGTTATGAAGCACCCGCCATCGTTTGGCAAGGTCTTGTCGTAGCGGGTCAGGTCGGGTAAGTTCCATCCATTATCCATGAGCCACGATCCAGATTCTCTCGCCGACTCCATTGCCCAAGTCGAAGCCCGCATCGTCGCGGCGTGCAACCGATCCCAACGGGAGCGCGACAGCATCGAGCTCATCGCTGTCTCCAAAACGCATCCCCTGGACGTGATCCGCGAGGCGCGTGCGGCGGGGTTGCGCGTTTTCGGCGAAAATCGGGTGCAGGAAGCGCGGGCCAAAATCGAGGAGGCACCCGCCGATCTGCGCTGGCATCTCATCGGCCATTTGCAAAGCAATAAAGTGCGCCAGGCTCTCCCGCTTTTTGAGCTGATTCATAGCGTCGATTCGCTCGATCTCGCCGTGCAAATCGACCGCGTCGCCGCCGAACTCGGGCTGCATCCCCGCATTCTGCTCGAGGTCAACGTGGCGGGCGAAGCATCAAAATTTGGGTTCACTCCCGAAGCTCTCATGGAAAATATCGAACGAATCCTCGCCTTGCCGCGTTTGCAACTCGATGGATTGATGACCGTGCCCCCCTTTGCCGAAGAGGCGGAAAAATCGCGGCCTTATTTTGTCACTTTACGCATGCTCCGCGACCGCCTGACCACCGAATACAACGTGCCCCTGGCCCATCTTTCCATGGGCATGAGTGGCGATTTCGAGGTGGCCATCGAGGAAGGAGCCACCCTCATCCGGGTAGGTTCCTCCCTATTTGGCGCACGCCCCCAAAAGCAAATTCCCGGCTAATTGATTCTCACCTTGATCGAAGCAAGGTAAAGAATACTAACTGATGCGGCTCATCTGTCCCGATTCATCCCCGGCAAGCAGCCCCTGCACCTCCCAAGGCAGCTCACCCAGCAGCAGAGCCAGATTTTTCTCCAATGCCACCACCTGCTCCCCGCTCGCTCTCTCACCGGCCACGTGAATGCGGATATTTTGCGCCTGCAAAGCTCCAGCTCCCGTTCCCGCGAAAATCCGAATCGGCAACTCCCGGTTATTCCTTTGAGAATTTTTCCTCACAAACCAGTGTAACAGGCGCGGTCTGGCGCTTTCCTCTTTGCGCACCGTCAGCATATCGCGCAGCCAGGCCATGCTATCTGCTTTGTGCACCATGTTATCCAACGTCGCCGCAGCCGAACCGGACCTGCCGATGAGCAGGGGCCGTCGATCCAATTGAACTCCCCCTATTTGGATTCTCAATAGCACCAGGCATAAAATCATCAGCCCCCTCGCCCAGCGAAAACAGGCCTCCCGCGGATGCGCCTCTGCCTCGCGCCAGGCCTTTTTAAGCCGGCTGACGCCGTCGGAAGCCACCACTTCAAATGTGGTATGCTCCAGTCGTGCGGGAGTTATTTGATCAAAATGAAGAATCAGCGTTTCTGTCATAAAAATTGGGCCAATTTCACCCGCATAACTGCGATTAAGTAATAAGTTACGCAAAACGCGGCAAGCCTAATCTCGGGTTTGGAAAAACCTTTGGAAAAACTTTCTCAAGTTTGGAAAAGGCTTTGGAATTTAAAAATCTGTAAATTGCAATAATGCGAGTGTGCAACTTTTAGCCAAGTCATTTATCTCCCGGTGCAATAGTAAGGCCCCGCAAGCTTGCGGCATGCCCCAGATGGCCAGCAGTCGGAGAGCAAAAAATCACGCTCCAGTGGCGCCACCGCTTAACCACCTCCTTCGCTTGGTAAACAACATTGGCAAAGGTCTCTGGAGTCCACCGCCAGTGCCACTATCACCTTTTAAAATTAAAAATTCACCCGACAACCACACTTTATGAATAAGCACCTACTTTTCCTTCCTCTCGGTCTCGTCCTCTCAGCTTGCACCGCCACTCCCTATAATAACGTCGAATACCGTTCGCAACGCTCCCCGGGGCAGATTGCGGCAGATCGCGAAAACGTGGAAAACATGGCTTCACGGGATCGGGCCAATCGGCGCGAAGAAATGATGGATGAAGCCGAGGCCACCGAAATCGCCACCCGCAACAACCCAACCAGCGTTACCGGGTGCATGACAAAAAATGGGGTTTGGAAGTTTTTCCTTTTTTTTCCTCGAAAATATGTAGTATTAGTTACTACATAATGAGTATTCCAACCACCATTGCCCAACTCCACGCCCGCCGCCGCCAGCTCCTCTCCCAGATCGAAAACCTCGATCAGATTCGCCGCGGCTCCATCACCGAG
>JBBRFA010000096.1:0-13881 GCA_038225185.1 Chthoniobacterales bacterium | reverse complement strand
AAAAGCGCAAGGCGGCGAGGTTTTCCCCACCCACGTGGGGATGGACCGCCGAAGAAGCGTCTAGGGAAATGGACGCGATTGTTTTCCCCACCCACGTGGGGATGGACCGGCTTTGCAAGGTGTTAATGAGTGTATTCATTGGTTTTCCCCACCCACGTGGGGATGGACCGATTCCCGTGCGCGGGGTAATAGTCCGGGATTGGTTTTCCCCACCCACGTGGGGATGGACCGCGCTTTCCCCTGGCGAGCGCGGACAATATCAGCGCGGCGTGAATGAATCGGGATCTCTTTACTCCGAGTTTACCAATGCCAGCGGTGCCGTCACCGTCACGGCCGTTCCGCACACCCGCGCCACTTCCAGCTATTTCTACGAGAGCCGGCCGGGCGCTGGCGGGGACCTGCTTTTGGGCGACAACGAAAATGAGATCACTTACATTGGCTGGAAACTGGAGACACTTTTTTTGGGCCTAAAGCAACGGGTTTCGCGAAATCCTTCTGGCAACCGCGCAGACTGGGGAATCTAAATTTATGAAAATAACTCTGCTACAAAAACTCGGCGACTTCACGGTCGGCCGCATCTGGATCGAGGACGTTCAAGGCATTCCCGTTCCCCGCGCCATGCTGGGTAACGTCGTCTGTGATGTGGAAACCAAAGCGGAACTACTGGAGGCGGGAATTGCGTCGTGCAATCCAGTGAAACTCGAATCTGAATTTCCTGAGCAAGTGCTGGTGCGCTACGAGCATTCGGACGGCAACGTCGAGGAAATGATTCTGGAGGAAAGCTGTGCGGATGCGCGACTCGTCGCCGCTGTGCGGAAGTTTCACGTGCTCGCCCTCGCCGGCGATGCTCAATCTGGAATGGAGCTCTAAGATGTGGATTGCGACCAGACACGGCTTCTATTCCATCGTGGAGAAAACGGTTTTCCCCGCCCACGTGGGGATGGACCGAGGTTTGTGGTCGAGGCGATCCGGGCCGACTTGTTTTCCCCACCCACGTGGGGATGGACCGTTGGGCCGTTATTTACACCACGCCACAGGAATGTTTTCTCCACCCACGTGGGGATGGCCCGCAGAATGGTTCCACTGGAACCAAAAACGCCACCATTGTCCCCACCCACGTGGAATCCGAATCCTTGCGAAATGGTTTTCGGAAAATCCCAAAGCCGCAATCCCGGGTTTCTGCTACATTTGGATTATGCTGCGTTTT
Organism: Chthoniobacterales bacterium; assembly: GCA_038225185.1. GTDB lineage: Bacteria > Verrucomicrobiota > Verrucomicrobiia > Chthoniobacterales > DASVRZ01 > DASVRZ01. The sequence goes on along the minus strand of JBBRFA010000096.1, from coordinate 12,674 downwards.
TTTAAAAAAATGATCGTCGCGCTTCTGGCTGCCGTTTTGCTGGCCTGGGGCTTGCACACGGTTTCGCAGGGCGATACGCGCTATTTTCTTCAAGAACAACTCAGCTTCGGCGCCTGGTCGCAATACGATTCGATCATAACCGCGACAGCGAAGGAAATCGGGATCGATTTTCATCTCGTAAAAGCCGTCATCTGGCAGGAAAGCCGCTTCGGCGCGGATAAAATCGGCGGCGTCGGGGAACGTGGGCTGATGCAGGTGACCGAACCCGCCGCCATCGACTGGGCGAGAGCCAACGCTGTGGAAAACTTCCAGCCCGAAACCCTGTTCGATCCGGCAACTAACATTCGCGTCGGCTCCTGGTATCTTAAGCGGGCGCTCGATTATTATCGCGACAAGGATCGCCCCCTGCCCTTTGCCCTTTCGGAATACAATGCCGGACGTGGGCGGGTAAAACGCTGGACGCAGACTCCCGATGCCGAAAGCCCGCCGGTGAGTGCGGAGGAAATGCGCGAAAAAAGTTTCAAGAGCACACGGGCTTACGTGCGCGCAATCGAAAATCGGTATGCGTATTATAAAAAACGGGCGGGCGAAAAGTAATATCAAGCGTTTTAGGAAAAAGCCCCCCTTTGCGGCATCTGGGTGAGACCGATCTTCGAATTTAACCTGCAAATACCCAGGCTTGGGAAAAACCACGAAGGAAGCGCGCGCGCCTATTACAATATAGCATTTATTCCCTCATTTCGCGTCCATTCGTGGTTAAAATAAATGCCGTTACCTTTAAAGAAAGCGTCTAGATCTTCGTTAGCCGCGATACCCAGATGATTTCGCAGGCACCATTGCCGGTATCGTCGCGCCGGGTGGAACTCGTCCACCGGTAACCTCCAGGTCCGATGGCTTCAACCAGACAACCTTCGATCCGGATCAATTCTCCGACTCGTAGCCAGGCGATTTCCCGGGCGATCTCTGGTGTGGCGGCGATGAGATGACAGTTGGTGGCTTCGCGCACAATCTGTTCGGGAGGCAATGGCGGTGGATTCTGGTATTTCCAAAAGAGAAAACGGTTGCTCTGGCTGAACTTGAGCTGACGCAAAACCGCGCTGTCGGACATTTTTTTCCACCCCAGACCCACGTCGTAAGGTGCCAGCCGGGCCGTGGGGCCGCTGTGATATTTTTTTGTGCGCAAGACACGCCCTTCGAGGATGGTGCCGGCGAGTGGCCGCAAATGAAAACCTTCCCGCTGGGTTCCCTCTTGCGAGCCGAGGAATGTCGTCTGGATCGGAGCCGAGGAAATCATCACGCCATCGCTGTGCGAGACAGGTTTTCGCGACCAAAACCAGGCTGCCATTGCCAGTATTAAAAGGATTAAAAACCAGCGCATAACCTCTGCATGATGCAGCCGGCGTGCCAGACAACAGCGGCAACGTGGGGATCGAACCCAACAGATGGGCTATCATCCATCAGAGCACCAGCTCCTATTGCCAGGGAGTGCGGGGCGGACAGTTCGTCTGCATTTGGCGATTCGTCAAGCAGAGGATGATACGAACTGGCAGCATGTCGGGTGCTGTAGAAAAAGGTAAACAACCGCCCGCCAGAAGTAACGAGCAGAAGCGGCAAAGCCAGGGGGATCAATCCCGGAAATTTTTAAAAGCGAGCACCACCTCGAAGTCGCGACTGCGGAGAAATGCGATCACGGCCTGGAGATCGTCACGATTTTTACCGGTGACACGGATCTGACGATCTTGCAAAGTGCTTTGGACTTTGGGATGGGCGGCTTTGATGGCGCGCGAGATTTCCTTTGCCTTGTCACCGTCGAGACCTTGTTTGACGACCAATTCCTGGCGCGCATGGCCGAGAGGAGAAATGGCGGGGTCCTCGCGAATAATGTTGCGAAGATCGACGTTGCGACGGGCGAGTTTGCCGACCACGATATCGTGCAATCCTTTGAGACGTGAACCGTCCTCGGCGGAAAGTTCGATGACATTTTCCTTGGTAAAATCGATCCCGGCGGTGCTGCCTTTGAAGTCGAACCGCGTGGCCAGCTCCTTGCGAGCCTGATCGAGAGCGTTGAGAATTTCCTGTTTATCGACTTCGGAGACAACATCAAAGGTGGGCATGCTGCGATTGTGAGGAATGTTTGGGAAGTATTCAAGGGGTTCGTGTTCCCCCAGCTTTAAATCGAAGCAAATACAGGGCAAAAGGGCTGTTTCTTTTATTTGCCCCGTGTCCATTCGTGGTTGCCCGAGGTCTGGGTTTACGCAGGTTTTGTTCGAGGATGGGTCTGCCCACCCAGAGTCCGATACTCGGTGGGGGACTTGCCGTAAAACTTTCTAAAACGATTGCTAAAGTAAAAACCATTTTCGTAGCCGCATTCAACGGCGATCTCGCCGATTTGCAACTGCGTCATCCTCAGCAGACCGGCGGCGCGAAGGAGTCGTTGCACCTCGGCGAAGCGTGCCGGTGACATGCCGGTTTCCTTTTGAAATAAATGGGCAAATCGTGAAGTCGATAACCCACTGTGGCGGGCTAATTGATCGACTGAAGTAAACTTTCCGGGATTTGTTTCGAGCCAATGGAGCCCTTTTTGGATGCGCTCATCGAGCTGTTTTTGCTCCGAGGGCAGCGCCGACGACACACGGATGAGCACTTCTTCCAAAGCATTCCAGGCCAGCGCCTCGGCGATGCGCCCAGGGTTACGCGATTGGCGCACCACCTGGCGCAGAGCTTTGAGGATCCACTGCCGATTTTCTTTGTCGTGAATCGGGACATGATGGATTCCAGGGCCGATCTCTGGCCAGGCGAGCCATTCCTGCATCCGGGGTGGAGGCAAAAAATGTGCCCAGACCAGGTGCCAATGAGCTACGTCGGGATCGGTAACATAGTCGTGGTGGGACTGTGGTTCGTAAAGCAACACGTCGCCGGGTTGTGTGGTTATAAAGTCGTTTCCCCAACCAATCAAGCCACCTCCCGACACGGTCTGGATCAATAGAAAATCACCACTCCCTCGTGGACGCCAATTCGTGTAACGCAATCCTTTTCTAAATTCGTCACCGCGTATATGCAGGGCGGCATACCATTCTGTAATTTCTCGTTCAGGAAGACTCATGACAGGATATTATATCTTTTTGGCAGAATCTGCCATTCTCTCTTTGGCATCTGCCGCTATTATTTTCCATCATGAGCACACTAAGTTCCCTTCTCCCAGAAAAACAAGCCCGGCAATTTCAAGAAGACGGCTATTGCATCGTCGATGATTTGTTTTCCCCGCAGGAAATCGAAGAGATCGAAGCCTACTTCGAAAACTATAAAACGCAGGGATACAGCACTTTCGAGGGCCAGAAAATTGAGGATATCGATCCGAAATTGCGCCAGTTGCGAGCAATGTTTCCGCACCGTCACAGCGAAGAAGCGCTGGGGTGGGCCTTGAACGCGAATGTCATGGCGGTGCTGGAGGATTTGTTCGGTCAGCCGCCCTTGTTAGCACAGACGATGTATTATTTCAAGCCTCCTGGGGCGTGCGGGCAAGGGATGCATCAAGACGATTTTTATTTATTGACCCATCCCCACCATTGCATTGCAGCTTGGACGGCCATCGATTCGGCCGATACCGAAAACGGTTGTCTCTACATGGTGCCGGGATCTCAACTGGGCGACATGAAATGCCCGGCAGGTGCCACGCCAGAAAACAATTTCAAAGCTGGCGTGCTATCCATGGCCGAGACCACACGCAAAGCGATCCCGGCACCCGTGAAAAGAGGGCAAACGGTTTTCTTCGTTGGAGCGTTGATTCACGGTTCAAGTGCCAATCGCAGTGCCACCCGTTCGCGCAGGACTTTTATCGGCCATTACTGCGATGGGGTTACGGACTCCATTGCAAACTTTTATCATCCGGTCTTGAATAACAAAGGGAATTCAGTAACCCGGATCGACGTTGCCGCGGGAGGCGGACCTTGCGGCGATGGCTGGCAGGGAGCGCAGCATTGAGCGGTTTGCTCCTAGCTCTCCCAGTAAGCCGGGATGTTGTAATGCCGGTAGAGACCGGTCTCATACTCACGCGAGACGAGAGCTTCATCGGTATATTCCGGCGAACTTCGGATGGCATCGCGGGTTAGATTCAAAAAGACGGTGGATTCCTCCCAACTGATGCGTTCGATCCATTTGGGAGAAACAAGCACTTTTTTACCCGGCCACCAATTTACTGTGTCGATGACGAGGTAGCGAATAATCCAGTGTTCCTCGTCGATGATAAAATCGTCCACGTGGCCGATACTGCCGTCTTTGGCCTCGATTTTGTCGGTTAAAACTTCTTTCGTGCTGCGGAGATGGGGATCCCAGGATTCTTTTTCCTCTTCCGTCAGCGTCGAACTTATTTCTGGAGCAACCATCATGGCGGGGACTGTTCCACCCATGGGATAGCCGGCCGCCATGGGGAAACTTCCAGCCCAGTAGCCGGGCCAGCCAAAGAAACCGTGGTAATTTTCCTCGAATTGACGCGAGACAGGTTTATCGGTGTCGAGGGAGGGACTATCTTCGATTTGAGCTTTGGTAAGCGACACCGAGATGTTTTTCTCCTTGCGCATGGCTGCGAGGAGAGCGTGGGGAGAGATGAGCACTTTACGATCAGATAACCAGGTGCCGGTATCGGCTATGAGGTAACGAATACCCCAGGACTGATCGTCGAAGTAAAAATCCTTCACCCGCCCCATTTCTCCATCGAGGCTGTCCAATTGATAGGTTTGCAATGTGGTGGCTTTGTGTAACATAGGGAGTGCAGTTTTTAAGTGGAGGTTGACCGAAGAAAATTACTAATAACGGCAAATGGCAGCGATTCCCGTGCTGGTCGGCATTTGTGCAGCGGGTATCACATGGACGTGACCGCCCTTTTGAAGAACGCTTTCGCCTAAATCATCCAAAAGATCATCGACTTGCGGGTCGTTATCCTCCGAGAAAGAAATTCGTCCACTGCCAGGATGAATGCGGCCTGGCAGGGTGCGCTCCGATTCTATCAGCAGGGTGGCCACTCTACCGTTAAAGATGGCTTCGGCCACGGTCTCAATTTTATCAAAGCCCAAGCCTTGGGATTTTGCTAGTCGAAACGTTTCGCCAGCCGCTTTTAGGCGGTCTAAATAATGCGGTTCAACTATTTTCCAGGCCTGCTCACGCAACTGATCATTGGATAGCGCATCCGGGTTCTTTTTAATCCCCTCTTTCACCAGCGTGATATGACGGCTGATCGCCTGATAAGGTTGATGATGCTCTGGCAATGCGGCCAGAATGAGAGGCAGGCCGTTGACATGGTTTTTTTGTAAGGCACGATCTATGACCCGGAAAAACCGGTCGCGATCCTTCTCGCTTTCTTCGCTTGCACCGCCATGGCCATGATGTGTGGCTTGGCTGGTGCCGCCGTTGGAGGCGACGGTATGTTGGGGTTCGGTAATTTCATCTCCCAAAGCCTTGGTCAGCGTATTAGGAAATCCAGGTTCCAGAATAACTTCATCGAGAACATAGCGATTACCTTCGTAAAGTTTTACCTCCTGCAAAGATAAGGCAAGAATTTGATAACTGTCGCTGGATTGAAGAATTTTGCGGAGCGGTTTGGTATGAAAAGTGTCGGAGACGACGGTCAATTCGGGCACGGAGTGTTGAAGAAGAATCACCTCGGAGAATCCGGCAGCCGCAAATATGGCTAGACCATCCAGGGTGTGATTCCAGAAATCGTGATCGCCGACCAGGTCAACCATGGGTTGTAACAAATCAGCCGTCTCGCGGGCACTGTTATGTTTGCTCAAACTGGCTTCGAGTTGTGAAATCAATCCGCGAAAACGGATCGAGTCTGGCCGGTTATCCGGGAAATGACGCTGGGTGGGCAGGTAAAGCGAAAGGCAGGGGCCTTCTCTTTTCTGCGCCAGTTCGGTCAAATGGTCGTAGCTAAGTAGGTTCATACATCCATGCAATCGGATCTCCTTCCATTTTTGGACCTGTCGAAAAATGTTAGAAAACGCTTTTAAGGCGTTTTTTTAGACAGATACTGCTCGAAAGCCGCCAGAGTCTCCGCGCTGACATGATGCTCGATCCCCTCGGCATCTGCCCGGGCGACAGAGGTCGAGATGCCGAGGGCTTCCAAAAAGGCGATTACGATGCGGTGGCGATTTCTGGCTTTGGCGGCAAGATCACGACCGGCATCGGTGAGAAAAATCGAGCGATAAGGCTGGGTGCTTACCAAGCCCTCGCGTTGGAGACGTTCGATGGTGCGAATGACGGTGACGTGGGACACGCCCATGCGGCGGGCGAGTTCCACCGCGCGAGCTTCGCCGTGGGCATCGATGAGATCGGCCACCGCCTCCACGTAATCCTGGGCGCGTTCCTGAGAATGAGCCTGGCGCGTGCTGCGTTGATGCGCGGCTGCCTCCGAGGGTGCCACCACCGGCAAAGCTGGGGCGGAAATACTGGCTACATTGGGAGAAACTGGCTTGGCCATCCTTCTCTGTAATGAAAAAAAGGCGTTTTGACAAATCGGGAAGTTAAAAATTAACTTTTGACAGATTTTGTAGCGTGAGCTACAAACTACCCTCTCTATGCATCTATTTTCGATCAGACTCTGCTCCCTGTTGGTCATTGGCTCGTTTTTTTTCCTCGCAGGTTGCCGATCCGAAGCGCCTCAAGTCTCCGATGCCGGTTCATCCGAAAAAAAGCGCATCGTGACCACCTTCACCATCCTCCAGGACATCGCGCAAAATGTTGCCGGGGATGCCGCCATCGTGGAATCCATCACCAAACCCGGCGCCGAAATCCACGAATATCAACCCACGCCGCTCGACATTGTAAAAACGCAATCCGCCGACCTGATTCTGTGGAATGGTCTCGGCTTGGAACGCTGGTTTGAGAAATTTTTCGAAAAAATAAAGGACGTGCCCGGTGTGGTGCTCACGGATGGCATCGAACCCCTTGGCATCGGCGAAGGTCCCTACACAGGCAAGCCCAATCCGCACGCCTGGATGTCGCCTGCCAACGCCGTGCGCTACGTGGAAAACATCCGTCTCGCACTCATAAAAATCGACCCCGAGAATGCTGCCATTTACACAGCCAATGCCGCCGCCTACACGGCTCGCATCATCGCCGTGGATGTCCCACTGCGGCAAAAATTGGAGAGCATCCCCGCACAGCAACGCTGGCTGGTCACGAGCGAAGGCGCTTTTTCCTATCTCATCCGCGATTATGCCATGAAAGAACTTTATCTCTGGCCGATCAACGCCGACGAGGAAGGCACTCCGCAACAGATAAAAAAAGTCATCGACACCGTCCGTGCGCAGCAGATTCCAGTCGTGTTTTCAGAAAGCACCGTAAGCGACAAACCGATCCGACAGGTCGCCGGGGAGACCGGAGTTCGATATGGTGGGAAGCTGCATGTCGATTCCCTCACCGATGCCGAAGGCCCCGCTCCCACCTATCTGCAATTGTTAGAGAGTAATGCGCAAACCATTCTCACCGGGTTTGCCTTGCAGGAGCCATGATCGATCCCAACGCTGATAGTCCGCTCTCCATCGATGTGCAAAATGTTACCGTTGGCTATAACAACGGTCATGTCGGCTTGAGCGATACCACTTTTCGACTCGAATCTGGCACCATCTGCGCCCTGGTCGGCATCAATGGCAGTGGCAAATCCACCCTTTTCAAAGCCATCATGGGCTTTCTGACTCCAGCCCGCGGCCAGGTTAGGATCGGTGGAAAACCGGTCGCTCATGCGCAAAAGAGAAACTGGGTGGCCTACGTGCCCCAGGCCGAGGAGGTGGATTGGACCTTTCCCGTAAACGTGTGGGATGTGGTCATGATGGGACGTTACGGAGCGATGAATTTTCTCCGCATCCCAAGTGCCAGAGACAAACTTCTCGTGGAGCAAAGTCTCGCCCGGGTGCAAATGAGCGAGTATAAGGATCGCCAGATCGGAGAACTGTCGGGAGGACAAAAAAAACGGGTTTTCCTCGCCCGGGCACTCGCTCAAGAGGGGCGCGTAATGCTGCTCGATGAACCTTTCACCGGTGTGGATGTGAAAACCGAGCAGGCCATCGTTGGTTTGTTGCGGGAATTGCGTTCAGAAGGCCACATCGTGCTGGTTTCCACGCACAATCTGGGATCGGTGCCGGAGTTTTGTGATCAGGTAATCCTGGTCAATCGCACCGTCCTGGCCTTTGGCCCGACTGCACAAGTCTTTACGGAGGCCAACCTCAGCCGTGCATTTGGCGGAGTGCTGCGACATTTAAAATTCGATCATACCGACGTGCCGGGAGCGACCAATGAAGTGTTATTGTTAAGTGACGATGAACGCCCACTGGTATTGGGGGCCGATTCGATCCGGCGTTCCGAAGAAATTTCACCGGCACCATGATCGAGCACTTGTTAACACCGCTGCACTATGAATACATGGTGAAGGCGATTCTGGTCAGCGGCCTCATTGGCGGCGTGTGCGCGTTTCTATCCTGTTTCATTATCTTAAAAGGGTGGTCGCTGATGGGTGATGCCCTTTCCCACGCCATCGTGCCTGGCGTGGCCATTGCCTGGCTGGTGGGGCTGCCTTTTTCGCTGGGAGCATTTATCGCCGGCATCCTGGCCACGGCGGGCATGGCTTTTGTAAAAACGAATACCCGCCTGCGGGAGGACGCCGTGATCGGGGTGGTCTTTACCGCGTTTTTTGCCCTGGGTCTGCTCCTTATTTCGCTCAACCCGAGTAATCTGAATCTTAAAACCATCGTGTTTGGAAATATTCTGGGAATTGCGCGCAACGATCTCATCCAGGTGGTGGCCATTTCTGTGTTTGCGCTGGGCATCATGGCGTGTCGCTGGCGCGATCTGCTCCTGTTTTGCTTCGACGAAAATCACGCCCGCAGCCTGGGCATCAATGTTAGGGTGCTCCACGTCACCTTGTTAACCCTGCTCTCGGCGGTGGCCGTGGCGGCACTCCAGACAGTGGGCGCATTGTTAGTCGTCGCCATGTTGGTGACACCCGGTGCGACTGCCTATCTGCTAACGGATCGTTTTGGTAAAATGCTCGCACTGGCCTGCGCCGTGGGCGCGGGCTGCTCGATTCTCGGCGCTTATGCCAGTTACTGGCTCAATGGCTCGACGGGGGGATGTATTGTCGTTTTGCAAACGATGGTCTTTGTTCTCGCCCTGCTCCTGGCTCCCCGACACGGCCTGCTGGCGCACCACTGGCAACGCTGGAAATCCTCACTCCCCACCAACGCATGAACTGGCTCACCCCGTTTCAATTCGATTTCATGCTGCGCGCCTTCGGTGTCGGCATTCTGGTGGGTACCATTTGCGCCCTGCTCTCGTGTTTTCTCATCTTAAAAGGCTGGTCTCTCATGGGCGATGCCGTGGCGCACGCCGTCCTGCCGGGCATCGTGCTGGCGTGGCTGGCTGGATTGCCGTTAGCCCTGGGCGCATTCGTTTCGGGATTGTTTTGCTCGGTGGCCACTGGTTTCATTCGCGAAAACACGCGGATCAAGGAGGATACCGCAATGGGGATCGTCTTCACGGGATTGTTCGCACTCGGGATGGTCATGTTTTCGAAGATAGAGACCGATTTGCATCTTAATCACATTCTATTCGGTAATTTGTTAGGAATTACGCAGGGCGATCTGGCCCAGACGTTGGTGGTCGGAATCGTTACGTTCGTGGCGATACTTTTTTTGCGAAAGGATTTGCTCCTGTTTTGTTTCGATGCGAGCCATGCACGTTCGATAGGATTGAACACCCGCTGGCTTTACTACGCGTTGCTTTCGTTGCTTTCCGCCACCATCGTCGCCTCGCTCCAGGCCGTGGGCATCATCCTCGTCATCGCCATGCTGATTGCGCCAGGTTGTATCGCACGGATGTTAACGGATCGCTTTTCCACCATGCTGCTGCTGGCCGTGGCAAGTGCGGTGGTGTCCAGCGTGGTGGGCATTTATGGAAGCTTTTTCATCAATGGCGACACCGCCGCCTGCATCGTGCTTACCCAGGCTTTTCTTTTTGTTCTGGCGATGCTGTTTGCCCCCAAACACGGCCTGGTTGCGAAAAAAACCGCCGCACAAATTGCATTGCGCAGCCTGGTAAATCCGCTAAAAGGAACAGGGTGAACCAGGTCACCCCGCGCATCTTTATCGCCGCCACCCAGCAGGATGACGGCAAAACCACCACCTCCATCGGGCTTTTTGCCGCCTTGAAAAAACGTTTCGGGCGCATCGGTTTTATCAAACCTGTGGGGCAACGTTTCGTCGAAGTGGAGGGCAAATTGATCGATGAGGACAGCGTGCTGATCGAAGATACCTACGACCTGCACACCCCGCTCGAAGCCATGAGCCCCATCGCGGTGGAGCCCGATTTTACCCGTCAATACATCGACGGCGGCAACATCAAACACCTTACCGAACGCATTCAACATTCCTTTGACCGCGCCGTCTGGGAAAAGGATTTCGCGATTATCGAAGGCACGGGACATGCCGGGGTGGGATCGGTCTTCGATTTGTCCAATGCCCGGGTCGCCCAGATCTTGGCCAGCAAAGTGATAATCGTCACCAAAGGCGGCATCGGCAGGCCCATCGATGAGATCGCCCTGAACAAAGCCCTCTTCGACCAGCAGGGCGTGGAGGTGGTCGGCGCCATTGTAAACAAAGTGTTGCCCGACAAACTCGATTACATCGGCGATTTTGCCCGGCGCGGCCTGGCCCGGCTGGGGATCGATTTGCTAGGAGTGTTACCCATCGAACCCATCCTCGTCAAACCCACCTTGCATCAAATTGCCGAGCGGATCCACGGCGCTTTTGTCTCAGGTAATCGCAGTTGCGGGAGAAGGCATGTTAGTAAAGTGATCGTTGGCGCAATGACTCCCGCCAATCTGCTTCCGCAATTTAAGACTGGCACCCTGGTCATTACCCCGGGGGATCGCGAAGACGTTATTCTCGCCGCCATCGCCTCGCATCATCCCGAGGAGGGGCAACCGCTGCCGCTGGCTGGATTTGTCTTATCGGCGGACCATTTGCCGCACGACAACATCATGGAACAACTTCGAGCCTCGGGCATCCCGGCGATTTCGTCCAAACTCGATACCTACACCGTTGCCAGCCTCATCCATTCCATGACGGTGAAAACCACTCCGGGCGACCATCAAAAAATCGAGATCATCCAGCAGATGGTCGAGAAGCACGTGGAGATCGATCGCATGTTGGAAAAAATCCGTTCCCGCTGATGAGATGGAAAAAGTGGGTCGTCCGGGACTCGAACCCGGAACCTAGTGATTAAGAGTCACGTGCTCTACCAATTGAGCTAACGACCCGCTGTCTGCAATTAGCAAAATCGGGGCTGATCTTACCGGCGGAGGTTTATTTCGCACGTTTAAAAGTAACAGGCAAGCTCATTCGCAAGAGCTTGCAGACAACGGTGTTTCCCGGACTTTGGTGCAGACCTTTTCAGCAAGGGCACGGAAAATTAAAATAGTTACGTTGGCGGACGACTAAAACACACCCTTTTTGAAGTTTGTTTAATCCGTGAAGATATAAGTGCAGTTCAGTTTAAAGATTTGTCTGCGTGCGGATCATCACCGAAAAAGCGCATCCCGCCTGGCCATTTTCCAAGCGCATAAGAATGCGATTGCTGCCCTGCTGAAGTTTCACTTTGCGATATCCTTCGTTGGGCCGCCACGATTTGTGCTTCGTGCCGCTGGCCCAGACGAGCAGGTTATTGAGCCAGACTTTTGAATAATCGTCGCTGCCGACTGCAATCCAGAGGTCTCGTGCCTCGTCGCTCCAGAGCTCGGTATATGCATAGTAGATCGCATAAGGGCGCTCCAATGGCGGACGCACCGCGGGGGCAGGGTTTTGCACGAATTGCCAGTGCACAGCCGTGCCTTCAACCAGATACGTTGCGTCGAGATCGATCACGGACTCGGGTGGGAATCGTGTCTCGATGTTGCGCCGCTGCGGATTCGGAAACGGCCCAATAATCCACCAACTGTCGAGATACATCCATTTTGCCCCGACGCTGTAACCTTTGCCGTGAATTTTGCGTCCGGGCATCGATTCCAACGCGGTTCCCGGCTCCGGGAGCGAGGAAGACTCCAGGGCATAACCCGGCACGGATTGTCCCGAAGCAACTCCACTTGCACCCCCGCCGGCACTCCCGAACCCGTTCGCAGCCGTGCCCGGCACGGAGGATTTCTCTCCCGGCAATTGGCCTTGCGAGATCCGATGCATCGCTCCCGTAAGATCCACGGCAGCCTGCCCCTCCATTTCGGTCGCCAATTTTGTAAGTTCCCATTGCTGTGCCACTTGAATCTGTAGCGGCTCGACAGAGATTTTCATCCCTTCCCCGCCTGCGTTCTGTGCGGTTCGTCTGGCTTGGGCAGCCATCCCGCGACTTAACGAGAGCATCGAGTCCAACTCTTTGCGCACCAGCTCAATCGCTGCCTTCTGCTCCTCGAGTCCCGCGCGATCAGTCACATCGGCGTGCCCTAGAGCGGGTGGCAATTGACTGCGGACCGGCACCGCGATCTGGACGTATTTCCTTGCCTCGGCAAGCGGGATCTGCTTGAAAGCGGCAACCTGGGCGGACCGGATGAACTGGTATCGTCCGGCGATGCGCTGCTCGGTTTGCATTGCGGTGGCGTAAAGAGCTGGCAAGCTCTGATCCTTAAGAGGCGGAGC
>JBBRFA010000095.1:0-14087 GCA_038225185.1 Chthoniobacterales bacterium | reverse complement strand
CGAGCCACTGCAATGCGAAGGGAACAAGAGATTAAAAGCTGGAAGTCAGCCCGAACCATACGGGAACGACTTTTAAACTCCGTTCCCGAGTAGCTCAGTGGCTGAGTCCCGGCCCGCCGGGATTAATCGATTGGTCGTAGGCTGCAAGTCCTCGGTTTATCGGGATTCAAATCCTACCTCGGGAGCCATTTCTATAATTCGACTGGCCGTGGCGTCGGGATGAAATGGGGTCGATTTAAGCTTGCAACTCCACGATTTTTTTGAATACAGAGGGCGGAAGTGCGGTTGCTCCCGACTCGATTTCGCCGAGGACTGGGACGCCGGTGCCGCTGAGGAGTTCTTCAAGCACACTTCGGTTCGTGGCCGTGATCGTGTCCTGTGGGGATACGCCGTTATTTAACAGGACCCCGACACAGCGCAATCCGGCGGCTGCAATCGCCTGCAAGGTTAACAAACTGTGGTTGAGCATGCCCAGCCGGTTGGCTGCGACTAATAAAACGGGGTAGCCGAGCTCCCGCGCCAGATCGACGCTGCTGTAATCGCGCAAAATGGGAACGCACCAGCCTCCGACGCCTTCGACAATGAGCGCCGGAAAACGTTTTTTTAAATTGCCCAGTTGTTCACGAATCAAGGCCAGATCGATCTGTTTTTCCTCGATGATGCTCGCGGTGTAAGGCGAGGCTGGAAAACGCATCCAGACCGGGTTGCATTCGTTGATCGAGAGACGTTCGTCGGAGGCCGAGACCAGGCAGCGGGGATCTTCGCGGTCGCCGCAACAAAGCGGTTTGCAACCTGCCGCATCCAAACCAGCGGCGCGAAGCTGACGGATGAGAAGAGAGGTAAAGTAGGTTTTTCCCACTCCAGTATCGGTGCCGGTGATAAATAGCATAAATTAAAATAAAAGTTAGGTTAACTCACGATGAAGCGCCCCTGCGGCGGCGGCAAGAGCCTGCGCCGCCGGGTTCAGTGCCTCGGCCACGACGATGGGTTGCCCGCGATCTCCCGATTCGCGCGTGGGGATATCGATCGGGATCTCGCCCAGAAATGGCACTCCAAGCCGGGCCGCCTCGCGTCGTCCGCCGCCTTCGCCAAAAATGTTATGCCGTTTCCCGTCGCTGGGGCTGAGGAAGAAACTCATATTTTCGATCAACCCAAGAATAGGGACGTTCACTTTTTGAAACATGCTGGCTGCTTTGCGGGCGTCGAGCAGCGCCACCTCCTGCGGGGTGGTGACGATGATCGCGCCAGCCAGAGCCACGGTTTGCACGATGGTGAGCTGGATGTCGCCCGTGCCCGGCGGCAGATCGAGAATGAGGAAATCGAGTTCGCCCCAGTCCACCTGACGCAGAAATTGCTGGGTGTAACGCGTAACCATCGGCCCACGCAGAATCGCGGGCGAATCGTCGTCGAGTAAAAAACTCATCGACATCAGCCGGATGCCGTAACGTTCCACAGGGATGATCCGGTTGTCGTCGGTGGCTGCGGGACGTTCGCGGACGCCAAACATCAGGCCGATGCTCGGGCCATAAAGATCGCAATCGCAGAGGCCCACGGAGGCTCCCTGGAGAGAAAGCGCGGCGGCCAGATTGGCGGCAACGGTGGATTTTCCCACACCGCCTTTGCCGCTTGCCACGGCGATGACGTGGCGCACGCCGGGGATGTGGGTCGTGCCCGTGCCCGTGGTTTGCGGTGGAGCTTCGATATCGATGCGAACGTTGACTTTGCCCACGCCAGAGAGGCTGCGGAGGGCGGCCTCGGTATCGGTTTTGATTTTTTGGGGAATGGCGGCGTCGTTGACGGCGAGAGCGATACGCACCGTGACATCCCGGCCGTCGAGGCTCACATCGCGAACAATGCCAAAGGAAACGATGTCGCGGCTGAACCCAGGGTATTTGACTGTTTTAAGGGCGTCGCGCACCTGCTCCTCGGAGATGGATTTAAAAAACATGATATGATAATAAGATGGCCGATGGCGAAGGTGCAAACGGCAAGTTGCAAGGATGGGGGTTTAGTCCAGAAACCGCACAAATTCGGCGAGCGGGGCGCGTTCGGTGTGAAGGCTGTTTTCGATAGCGGCAGGGTCGGCGTGCCCGAGAGACATTCCGCAGACCAGGGTATCGGTCGCCTCGGCGCCGATGTGCGGCAGAATGATGGCATGAAATTCGTTAAATGCGGCCTGGGGACAGGTCTCCAGGCCGAAAGCGCGGGCGGCTAACATCACGTTTTGCAGAAACATGCCGTAATCCAGCCAGCTCCCCTGCTCCATCACACGATCAATCGTAAACATCAACCCGACGGGTGCTCCGAAGAACTCAAAATTACGATTCCATTGCGCCCGCATCCGGTCCACTTCGCGGCGGCTGATCCCGAGCAGATTGTAAAGATCGTAGCCAACTTTACGACGACGTTCGAGATAGGGCGACTTCCACTCCCTGGGATAGTAGCGGTAGTCTTCGACGTATTTTTTGGCACGCTCGGGATCGTTGCTGGCTGCTAACAATTTGGCAATGAGGGTTTGAAGCGGTTCACCTGTCAGGACGGTGACTTTCCAGGGTTGCGTGTTCGTTCCCGAGGGAGCGCGGGAGGCCTCGGAGAGAATTTTTTCGATCAGATCGCGCCTTACCGGCGTGGCTAGAAAAGCTCTGACCGAGCGGCGGGATTGGTTTACGCTAAAATAGTCGGAGGAGATGGAAGTGACCATGCTAGGATGATGCGGTAATTTTAGCGGCAGAAGGCAGGGCCAAAACCTGGCGGCCATAAAGAAAACGGCGATGCTCGGGGGAGGGCCAGCCAGCTTCCCGGGCTAGTTGGGAGAACTCGGCGAAGGAAAAAGCTCTGCGCACCGAGAGAAGCGCGTCGTGAACCGTCATGGGCTCGCGAAAGACGGTGCTGGTGATGAGGCGCACACCCAGCCAGGTGAAGCGTGAACGTTCGAGATCGGCGGCCAACACAAATCCGTGGGAGGTACGACGCATGGCAGCGAGAATGGCGATGGCATCGGACTGCGAAAAATGATGCAAAGCCAGGGAGCAAAACACTCCGGTATAAGTCTGCCTGGCATCGAGCCGGGTGGCATCTTTTATTCCATAGACGATCTCGGGATAGTCCTGGCTTAGCGAACGGGCAACGTCCAGTGTCGCCTCTTGAAAATCGAGCGCCTCGATCCTAACATCCACTTTTCTTGCCCGACACCAATCGACGATCAGCCGGGGAATGTCGCCCGAGCCGGTGCAAAGATCGAGAAAATGCTGGGAGCTTCCCGGTGGCACCCAGCGGGTTAGATAATGGCGAATGATGCGATAACTGCCAAACCAACGATTGAGTTCGCGCAAATTTCGTAAATCCGCCAGCAAAACCGCATCGACCCCGGTGACAACATCCATCAATTCGACCGTGCCCGGATCAAAGTCGCGCCTTGAGAGATCAGTGGCCATGGCGAGCTAATCCCAACACAGCGAGGAGTCGTCCGGTGCGTCCATTTTCGCGACGGTAGGAATAATATTTTTCGGGATCGCTTGCGGTGCAAAATCCGCAATCGGACCAGGTTCCCACACCTGCCCGCCGGGCTTGGTTGGCAATGTCCGCGGCGAAATCGATTTCATAATGCGGCGGCCGGATGCAGGGTCCCAGTTGCACGATCAAATCTTCCGGCTCGGTGCCAAAAGCCTGCCGCATGGCTTCCACTCCGTTGCGGAGAATGTTGGCTGCGGTGCCTTTTTTCCCGGAGTGAAGCAACCCAATCGCCCGATGCAAAGGGTCCGCCAGATAAATGGGGCCGCAATCGGCAACGTAAATTCCCAGGACGACGCCAGGATCGTTGGTAATTAAACCATCGCATCCAGGAACCGGAGAAACCGTGTTCGCGTCGGCCAGGGCGACCTCGCCACCATGCACCTGCCCGGCGGTGACTAACTTTTGGGTTGGAAAACCTTCCTCCCGAATGGCCGATTGATGAAGGTCCGCCAGCCGGGAAAGGGCCACGGAACGATCTGCCTGCACATCGACGCCCGGGATTCTGAGGAGGAATGCGTGGCGTAACCACGACTCGCGTTCGAGAACGGGAAACGTCTCACGAGGCACGGTTTTCATCCGATGCGATCAGGGCTTGACACCTTTGCGACGTTTAATGAGATCCTCGCGCACTTCCTCATCGGTGAGAGTGGTGCGTTTAACCTTCGATTTTTTCAACCAGGCTTTGCGGGCTTCCTTGCTAACCAATGGATCGTCGAACGTCTCGTGGTAGTTGGTATTGACGGCGGTGACCCGATCAAAGTCTGCCTGGGTGGAATTGTAATCGGCCAGGGCCTGGAGGGCGGTCGTCTGGGCGAGGGTGAGTGAGACGCGCGCATCCAGCACTTCCAATTGCGTGCCGGCACCTGCGGAAAGACGTTCCCGCGAGAGGCGCAGCGCTTCCTGGGCTTGTTCGACGGTTTTTTGCTGGCTATCGATCAATTCCTCGCCTTGCAACAAAGAGGAGTAAGCAGTTTGCACTTCGAGTTCCACCTGGCGCACACTATCCTCATAGGTAACTGTCGCCGATTCGAGGCGGGCCCGCGCCTGTTGCACGCGACCGGTGGTGGCCAGGCCGTCAAAGATCGCCCAACTTCCTGAAAACCCAAAAAACCAGCCGTTGACGACTTCAGAAAGGTCGTCGGTGGAAGCGTCATTGCGAAATTGCCAGCCGGCACTGCCACGAACGGTGGGTTGATAGCCAGCGAGGGCGATTTTGATTTGTTCGACTTCGGAGAGGATGGATTGACGCTGGATCTTGAGAAAGGCGCGTCGTTCCTTGGCAGTCTCGACGGCATCCAGCAGATTGATCTGGCGGCGTTCATAGGTTAACAAGCCTTTGATCGGGAAGGGTGTTAGATCATTGGTGGTCGGCCAGGAGACTCCCACCAGCCTGGCGAGTTCGAGTTGAGAGGTGCGAAAGCTGTTTCGGGCGCGGATGAGGTTGGGCTGGGCATTGGCTAGTTCGACCTCGGCGCGCAGCACGTTAAAACGCGGCACGGTGCCAGCCTCGAAACGATTTCTTTGGTCGCGCAATTCGCTTGCCAATAATGTGATGGATTCCTCCTGCACCCCGATGAGGGCGCGGTTGAGCAGGACGAGATAAAATTGTTTGCGCACATTCGAGATGATCAGGTCCACGGTGTCGCGAAGTTGATAGAACGAGCTGTCTTCGACGATCCGGGCGGCTCGCAAAGCAGCGCTCACCTGGCCGCCACTGTAAATAAGTTGGGAGACCTGGAAGCTAACATTCCACGATTGGCTATCGGAGGGGCGGTTGTTAAAAGAGTTAATGTTGCTCGTGTTCGTGCTAAAAACGCGGGCGGGCTGTCCGTTCACCGTGCCAAGAGCGGGATCGACGAATCCGATGGTGTTAAATTCCGAGTCTGATCCTGAGGAACCGCCAGAATTACGATTACTGCCGAGGGTCTGGCTTTTATTGTAATTCGCGCTGAGATCGAGCTGCGGCAGTGCCTGGGCACGAATCTCGACGACCTGGCCGCGGGTGCGTTTGATTTCGGCGATCTGTCGCAGGATATCGGCGTTGCGTTCCAGCGCATTTAAAATGGCCTGCCCAAGGGTGATGCCATTTTCCGGGCTGGGAGGTTGAGCGGCAAAAGGGCGTTTATCGTAAAGGAGTTCCTCAGCGACATCCTCCAGTGTGCTCGTGGGAGCGGGAGTGGAAAGAGGTTCGGTGGTGAGAATTCTTTCCGCCTCGATGGCGAGGGCAGATTCATCAGAAGCCGCCTGGATGGAGGTGGGCACAGGCTCGGATGTGGGCGTGGGAGTCGGCGAGGGTTCCTCCGTTGTTCCGAGAGTGGGACGAAGATCCTGCGCAATGGCAACCTGCGCGCTAAAAACGATCACGATCCCTGCTAAGATGAGAGACTTTTTATTCATGTTCCTGGGTTTGGCAAAATTTGAAAATTTTCTGGTAGATGTGCAGCCAGGAGGATTGTTCCCCAGGCGTAAGGTGCTCCATTACTTTACTGATATTATTCACCATATCCTGTCGGATTCGCTGGACCAATGCCTCACCTTTGCTGGTGATTCTCACAACGACTTTGCGCCGATCATCGGTGGCATGGCAGCGCGTCACGTAATCGAGGTTTTCCAGCCGATCCACCAATCCGGTGGCTGCGGCCGTGGTATGCCCCATTTTTTGGGCAATCTCCGTCATGGTCGCAGAATCCTGCTGCGAAAGGTGGCCCAACAAAAAATACTGAGAAAAGGAGACGTTCCCGTTGGCCAGCTCCTTGGATAAATTCAGTAAAAAACATCGCTGAAGAACGATGATGATGTCTGCCAACTGTTCCGCATCCTGATGATGGGCGGAAGTTGAGGAAAGGGCGGCCATGGTGAGGTGGAAATTAGTTAAGGTGCTTGATATTTAACGCTATCTTGGAAGCTAAGCGGGTTTTTCCATGCTGCAACCCCGATTTTTTTTCAAGAAACTAAAAAATCCCGTATATCCTTTTCGTCAAAGAATTTACAGCGATTCAAGTTCTGCGGAGATCTCTGGCGGAACGCTATTTTCATCTTTGGCTGGAGCGATGGACCACACATCGTCGCCCGCCTGGGGATTGCCGGAAAGGATATCGGCAGCGGCAAAAGGACGACGGATTTGTGTTCCCGCCTGAAGCTTGGCCACTTCCCGGCCATCCCGGCGCACTAGAAGCTCCGCCCCTGGCTCGGGTGAAGCAAAGCCTCCGAAATCGACGAGGACGAAATTCCCGGCTTCGTTGACCATTGAAAGTGTGCCGAGAAAACGTTGCGAAGTGGCAGGCGGCGACAGCGGCGGGGGATTCTTTTCAAATAAACCGCAGCCTGATCCGAGAAAGAGCAAGAAAATAATCAGCAGCCAGCGAGACATTTAAGGGTGGATGTTACCGTGAACGCTATGGCAAGCCGACGGGGGCGCTCAACAAAAATCGGCGATTGACGACCCCTGGCCTGTCTGTATTATTGAAGCGACACAAGAAAAGGAGAGTTGGCTGAGTGGTCGAAAGCAGCGCTTTGCTAAAGCGCCATACCTCAAAAGGGTATCGAGGGTTCAAATCCCTCACTCTCCGCCACTTGTATAAACACTTCGTGCTGTGGGCTTTACACTGCAAGTGACATTCCAAAACCGGTAACCCAAGACCTAACGGTTGACCGTGATTCATCCCTGTCTTCAATGGGTGACGCTGTTACGATACCGCTCAAAAGCATTCTCGTTTAGCTGCGGTATTCTGGTCGCAGAAAGCACATTTCAAGGCGAAAAATAAAGAATGTGAGAATAAATTTGTTTTGTTAGGCCGTTCTCCAATGCATTTACTACAGGATTCCATACTTCCGGAAGACCTCACCCATCGAGACGCCTTCGGATAACTCCTGGCGGACGATGTTTTCGCCCGAGACTTTTTCAAGTGCGAGGCGAATGGTTTCCTCCAAAACAGCCGCTGGAATCGCGACGATGCCGTCTTCATCGGCCAGGAGATAATCGCCGGTTCGAACCTCCACACCGCCGAAAGTGACCGGGCACTCCAGTTCGACAATGTCAACGCGCCCTTTGCTGTCGGCCGGATGGTAACCGATGCCAAAGACCGGAAAATCCAGTTCCTTGATTTTCCAAACGTCGCGCGTGCAGGCATCCATGACCACGCCGCGAATCCCTTTGTAGAGACAGGCTGTGGTTAAGAGTTCGCCCCAAAAACCACACGTGCGATCACCCCCGCATTCTGCGACCAGAATATCCCCGGCGCTCATGCGCTCGACGGCTTCGATTTCGAGTTTGTATGGCTGTGCGGGAATTTCGTGCACCACGGCTGCACGGGCTGTGAACGCCCGCCCGATCAGGCGGTGGGCAGGAGTGAGCGGACGCAATTCGGAAGGCAAAGCCTGGGCTTTATAACCGAGAGCGTCCAAAACGTCGCACACGACCGCCGAGTAGAGGGGTTGCATCCGGTGAAGAGTGTCGATGATTGTGTTCATGAAGATTTTGGTGTTTTGGTAATTTTTTTCAGGAGATTGACGATAAGCTGTTTTCTCGGTGCGGGCAGCCGTTGTAAAGGCAGTGAGATGCTAATGGCGGCCATCGGGAAACCCAGGCCGTCGAGGGAAACGGCGAGGCAGCCGACGCCCTCGACAGACTCCTCGCGCTCTTCCGCAAAGCCTTCAAAACGAAATTTCTTTAGATCCGCCTGCAGCCGTGCTGAAGAAAAAGAGCGCTTGCCGCTTTCTTTCGCTGTGAGCGATGCGGCATCCAACAGGCGCTTGAGATCACTGGCGGAATGGCTCGACGCGATTGCGCGCCCGAGTGCCGTGCGAAACCACGGGTCATCGGAGCCCGGTGCCACGATCATGCGGAGCGGGCGGGTGGTTTCGATGAAGTCGATGTAAACGATGCGCTGGCCGGAAAGCACGCCAAGATTGACGGTCTCGTTGAGTTGCTTATAGAGGTGCTCCAGCAGTGGCCGCACCTGACGTTTGAGGATGGCGTTGGGATCGGCTCCGGCCAGTTCCACCACGCGCGGGCCGATGCAATACTCGCGCGATCCGCGAGCCCGATCTGCATAGCCGAGGGATTGCAAAATCCTCAATAATCGCACGGCACTGGGCTTGGGTAGCGCACAAGCCCCCGCCACCTCGCTCAAGGCCACGGGTTCGTGCGACTTGGCAAGGAATTCCAAAACGTGAAACGCCTTGTGAATCGAAGTAAGCTGCTCTGGCGCGGTCGTTGTTTTCATGGTTGGCAACATTGGGGGCGGCGGGTCACACCGAACACCCTCGGGCATCGACTTTCCATGTTTCCACAATGTCATCGCCTTGCGCGACGTAAATTTCCGAGCGGAGATTTACCACGGTGCAAACGTGAGCAGGGATGATGCGCAAGATGTCGCCCACCGCCGGACCCTCGCCCTCTGTCCAAGTGATAAACCCATGCTCTTCACTCAGCTTCGTCACGGTGAGATGGCGAAGATCCCGTCCCCTGCCGCACAAACCGGCAAGCGAACGATCCGAGCTAAAAACTTTGGAGCCCGCATCAATCAGCGCGAGATGCTCATCGGGACGATCAATGACGGTCGCGATAATGCTCAGTGCAGCCTGATCCCATGGCAAAATCGAATCGCTCTCGCAAAGACTCAGGTCGCCGAAGACATAGGCCCCCGGCCTGACCACTTCAACCGCTTCTTTCCCCGCCATGAGCAGGGCCGTCACGCTGCATCCCGGCCAGAGCGGCAGATCGCCGCCAATGGCGTTGCGATACTCCATCAGGCGCGCATGGACGCCGTTCGCAAACGCTTCAAGATCGGGTTCGTCGCGACGGTAGGAGTTGCCTTCGTGGCTGTAAATGCCGGCCAGTTTCAGGCGGGGGCAATCCCGGATGAGCGCTGCGAGCCGCGCGGCAGACTCGGGAGTTCGCGCTCCCTCCCGGCCCAATCCTGCATCCACACCGAGCATCACCTCCACTTCGATCCCGGCTGCCTTGATGACCTTTTCGAGTGCGGCGAGTTGGGCTTCGCTCGTCACAGCCAGAACCAGGCGATCCAGTTTTTCTCGCAAATCCCGCAGACGCGGAGCCGCGTCGAGGCGCACGATTGAGTGTGCGATAAAAAGTTTGCGAACCCCCGATGGCAACAACGCCTCGGCCTCACCGATTTTCGCGACGGTGGCTCCTTCCGCTCCCAACTCCAACTGCCGCCGCAACACCGGCACCAGTTTGTGGGTTTTACAATGAGGCCAGAGACCGACGCCCGTCTCGCTGCATCGCGACTGCATCATGCGCAGATTTTTCTCCATTGCATCCCGGTCGATCACAACGGCTGGAGTAGGCAGGTCGAGCACCTTCATGGTGCCTCCTTTCCGATCTGCACCGCTGTGAGGCCGCCATCCACAAAAAGTGTCTGTCCTGTGATATAAGACGCGGCATCCGAGCACAGAAAAACGCAGGCACCCGCGCAGTCCTCGCCCGACCCGATTCGTCCGAGAAGGATGTTGCCCTCATAGTGTTTCACCTTTCCCGGTTGCGCATCCATCCAAGGTGCAGTGAGCGGTGTGCGGATAAGGCCCGGAGCCACGCAGTTGACTCGAATGCGATGAGGCGCGAGCGCCACGGCCAGGGTTTTGGTCATCATCGCGAGTGCTCCCTTCGAAATGTCGTAGGCCGTGGAATCTTCCTCTGCCTGAATGCCATTCGTGGATCCAATGATCACGATGGACCCGCCGCGCTGACCCGCGACAAGCCGGCGGGCAAAATCCTGAATAAGGAAATACGGCGTCTCGACATTGAGTTTCAGCGTTTTATTCCATCGTTCCCGATCCATTTCCAAAAACGGACGATCAAAGAAGCTCCCCGCATTGCACACAAGAATGTCGAGCGCCGGCGAAGCCTCGAACGCGCGATCTAAAAGCCCGGTCGCCGCCTCCGGTTCGAGCAAATCGCAAAGCAGGCAAGGCTCGGGAACTTTGCCCGTATTATCCCTTCCGTGCCGCACGACCCGCGCTCCCGATTCGGCCAGGCCGTCGGCGATGGCGGCACCAATCCCCCGGGTGGATCCTGTGACGAGTGCGCCGCGATTTTCAAGGGAGAGAGTTTTCATTGAGCGGTTTTCGTGATCCCGAAAAAAGCCTCGGAGTTTGTGCACGCGATTTCATGTCGAAGCTCTTCGGAAAGACCGTTCAGCATGGCCGCCTCCGCCTCATAGCCGCTGATCAGCGAAATCGAGGTATCCACGTAGGAGTCAAACGGAGCGTCCGTTCCCCAGCAAAGTTTGCCGGGATATGCGACGGCGAGATCGTGAAGTACCTGAGTGGGGTTGCGATAGTCCGAGTGGAAACGTCGCTCCGGAACGGCAACATTGTCGCGATCGAGAACCGCGAGCTGGCAGTGGATTCCATGCGCCGAGCAATCGAACCATGTGTTAGAAAGGCTGGCGACTTCGTCCAAAGACGGCACATCAAAACGGCAGGAGTGAGCCTGCGTAAACCGCACCGACGGACGCGACTTTGCCACGGTCAAAATATCCGAGCACTGCGACCAGATGTCCGCCGGCTTGATGCTGCTGTGAATAATGATCGGCACATTCCATTCCTCCGCCAAATCTAGAAAAATTCCCCCGTCATCGAGCAGGCCCGTAACCTTGGATTGAATAACCGTGCCCTGCATCTTCAGAGAAGAGCAAGGGTATTCACTTTTCAGTTTCCGCAATGCCTCCGCCTGTTCACGGCAGGAGCGCACCGGATCGATGATCCACACCGGGAGCGGCTCGACCATCGGATGTGGCATCCGCGCGATCTCCTCCATCATGCGACGATTCTCAAAAGCATACGGCACGCTTTCCATGGCGCCATCGGTTTCAATCCGTCCGGCTTTGAGCCCCGCGACGTTCATCGCAACATTCGTCACCATCGGAAAAACGGCCACCCGCCCGATCCCACCGTCATGCGCCATATGGGAGAGCGTGGCCCAATCGAGCGCGTAGGGATACCAGCCGTTAAGGTAAAACATCAGATCCACCCCGATGTGCGAATGGGCATCGATAAGGGGAGAGCGGGACGGCTTGTGAGATTCCATAATGCAAAATATGCGTTTCTACTTGCGGAACTCAAGAATATTCTTTATCAAAGGATCTGCGTCCTCCATTGCCTTGAAACTTTTCGTCTCCAGACTCTTCCACGAAACCAACGGATTCGCTCCGGGCCAGCTCGGACTCGGCGACTTCCAATACCGCTCCGGTCAGGATCTCTTTCGTGCGACAGGCGATGGCTCCATTCTCGGCGAGCTGATTCGCCTGGCCTCCGAAAACCACTGGACTCTGGTGCCCTCGTTCGATCTCTCCGCCTCGCCGGGGCCGATGGTTTCCGACGAAGTCGTCAAGACGGCCCTGCGCCATCTGGATGAGGATTTGCCGAAGGCGCTCGATGCGGGTCTCGATGGCATTTTTCTGATTCTCCACGGAGCCATGGTTTCCGAATCGCACGATGATGTCGAAGGCCACTTGCTGGCCCGCGTGGCACATCACCTGCGAGGCCGAAATGTGCCCGTTGCCGCCGTTCTCGATCTCCATGCCAACGTCTCGCCCGCCATGGCCGCGCGCACAAATATCCTCGTCGCTTACCGGTGCAATCCGCATACGGATGCCGTCGAAGCCGGGCTGCGAACAGTACATCTTCTGGTGGACTCGATTCGCGACGGAAACAAGCTCTGCACGCACTTGCTCGAAGCTCCCGTGATTTTGCCGCCCACGGGCACTGCCAGCGCGAGCGAACCGATGCGCGGTCTTCTTGCCATCGCCCGACGCCAAGAGTGCGCGGAGCTTCCCGCCATCAGCGTGTGCCCAGGCTTCGCCCTGGCCGACACGCCCTTCACCGGGCTAACCTTTCAGTTAGTCGCCGAAGATTCACCGGACGGACGTGAGGCTGCGCACAATGCGTGCGCCGATTTGCTCGCCTACGCGACGCTCCACGCCGGGCAGGGGTTCCCCGAAGAATGGTCACTCGACAATGCGATGGCCGACGCCAAACAACGGGCCGAGTTTCCCACGCTCATCGTCGAGCCAGCGGATAACATCGGCGGCGGATCGCCGGGTGACGCGACATGGGTTTTGGAGAAGTTCATCGAACACGACATTCAAGGTGCCGGGATAATTCTCGCCGCGCCCGAAGCTGTGGCGATTTTGCAAACGCATCCGGTGGGAGCTGAAGTGGAGATCACCGTCGGAGGGAAATATCCCGCGATGTCTGGCCCGGCAATCACGCTCAACGCAAAAATCCTCCGTCATGGCGATGGCACGTTCGATGTGGAAGACAAGCACAGCCACATCGTGTCGATGCGCGGCACAAGAATTGAAATGGGCGCATCGACTCTCGTCGAATGGCACGGCATTACCCTGCTGCTTACAACGCGTGCGACGGCACCGATGGATCTGGGTCAGTGGCGGTGCTTGGGCGTCAATCCCGAGGAGTTCCACTGGATCGGAGTCAAAGCCGCTGTTGCCCACCGGCAGGCCTATGATCGCATTACGAAGCGCAGCTACACTGTTAGCACGCCCGGCCCCTGCACAAGCGACCTGCTCAGCCTGCCCTACAAAAAAATCCGTCGCCCGATTTCCCCCTTCGACCCGCTCCCGAATCATTAACCAAATAGAAAAACACCATGACCGAAATCACCTATCCTAGAAACCCAAACACGCCCGTCTCGCACCTGCCATTCAGTCCTTGCGTTAAAGTCGGCAACCTCCTTTTCGTCTCCGGCCAGGCCTCCGTCGATGCAACCGGGAAAATTGTAATCGATAGCTTTGAGGGCGAGTTTCAGCGCTCGATGGAAAATTTGATCGCCATCCTGGAAACCGCGGGCACCTCATTGAGCCGGGTCGTGCAAACGCGATGCTATGTGGACAACGGCGACGATGTGCCCGAATTCAATCGTCTTTACGCCGCAACTTTTTCCGCACCCTATCCCGCAAGAACGACCATCACCCGATGCTTCGGCGGAAAGCTGAAGTTCGAAATCGACTGCATCGCAGTTGTTGACTGAACGCACTCGTGCTGGCCTCATGAGCCAATCAAAGGAGCATCATTACACCTGAAAAAGTCGCGACGGCGGTCCGTTCACGCCGGGCTCGGCGCGGAAGATCGAACCGGCGAGCGGTTGCTCTTCCAAGGCCGTTTCGCTGAGTTCACATCGGGCTGTCGTAATGAAGAGTTCGTTGCCGTCGCCGAAACAGCAACTGCTGACTTGAGTTGCCGGGACGGAGATCTGGGCGAGTTCCTCTCCAGTGGTTCCGTCGAAGCACCGGACGGCTGACCCGCCCCAAAACGCCACCCAGAGATTTCCGTTCTCGTCGATGCACATTCCGTCGGGGATGCCATACTCTTTCGGAATCGTTCGAAAAATCCGGCGGTTTGAAATGGACCCGGACTCCGCATCGTAGTCTAACAAATCGATGCGCCGTGTGAGGGAATCAATATAGTAAAAACGAGTCTGATCGCCCGACCACGCAAGGCCGTTGGAGATGCTGACTCCATCGAAGACCTCGCGAGCCGGCAAAGCCCGTTCCAGGCAATACAGACTACCTTTTTCCGGGCTGCCATCT
>JBBRFA010000094.1:0-14088 GCA_038225185.1 Chthoniobacterales bacterium | reverse complement strand
TGAGCACGACCTTAACCATTAGAAATCTTCCCCAGCCCGTGAAACAAAAGCTGCGGATGCTTGCAGCGAGCCACGGCCGCTCGATGGAGGCGGAGGCGCGCGACATCCTGACCAGAGCCGTGGAAAGTGACAAAATCCAACCGCCTCGCACAGCGGAGGACATGCGGGAACGGCTGAAAGCCGTGACGGGGATATGGAAAGACCGCTATGATGAAAAATCAACCGACGTCATCATGCGGGAATTAAGAGGCGATGATTGAAAGATCCAGCGTTTTAGTGGATAGCAACGTGATCATTGATCTGATCCGGGATGATCCTCAGTGGGCGGCTTGGTCCGCCGACGCTATCGCCGCCTTCCCGGGTGCCCTCATCAACCCGATCATTTTTGACGAACTTTGTTACCAAAAAACATCGGCTCGGGAAGTGGATGAAATGCTGGCAGTGCTGGGACTGGACTACGCGGAACTTCCTCGCGAAGCCCTATTTCTAGCCTCCCAAGCGTATCGGGGTTATCGTCAACGTAGCGGAGCGAAAACGTCGCCGCTGGCCGATTTCTTCATCGGCGCGCACGCTCAGGCGGAAGGCTTTACCTTGCTAACGCGCGACCCAACCCGCTACCAAACTTATTTCCCAACCGTTCCGCTCATTTGCCCATGAGAAATCCCGCCAAGGGCGATGGGCCACAGACTAAAAGTCTGGCCGGAGAATTTTGTCACCGCAAAATCAAATGTCCCCGAAGCGCAGCAGCGCGACTTCCTCAACCACTTAAAAGTATGAAGTATGAAGGCAGAATGAGTAAGCGGGGCCGCTTGTCCGGTTTTTCATCCTTTTATAATTCATCCTTCCACGTTGCCGTTGCTCCTCCTCGCCGTTATCAAACAGGAGGGGCAAAGTATTTAAGACTCACACGAAGGCACGAAGACACGAATGAATGTGGAGGTGCTTTTCGCAATTGTTTTGGATTGCGTTTACAAACTAGATCGAGGGCGGGCCCGGGGTTATGGGAAACTGCCCATGAAACGATGCACTATTTGCCAGGCAATTTTTCCTCGCTTGCGCAAGGAGCTCATAGGCAGAAAAAGTTAAGGATTTAATAGGTGCGGTAAAAAAACGGTTCATTCACCGCAAAAGGTGAGGGGAATATTGCCTTTGCGGTGAAAGTCTGCCATATTCGCCGCAAGAGAAGCGGAGAATATGGGATACATTCACGAACTGGTCGCCTGGCCGAAACTGACTTGGGACGATGCAGCGCTGTCGGCGGTGCTGGCGGATGCGCGGCATCGGCAGGGGCGTTTGCTGGGCAGGATGGAAGGGATGGGGTTTCTGCTTCGGGCGGAGGCTCAGCTTTCCACTCTGACGGCTGACGTGGTGCAATCCAGCGCGATCGAGGGCGAGAAGCTGGACACTGAGGAAGTGCGCTCCTCCATCGCTCGTCGTCTGGGATTGGAGTATGCGGGTGCCGCCGTGGCGGGCCGGGATGTGGAGGGCATCGTGGAGATGATGCTGGACGCGACGCAGAACTACGCGCAATCGTTGACGATGGATCGTTTGCACGGCTGGCACGCGGCCTTGTTTCCTATGGGGAGAAGCGGAATGCGTAAAATCACGGTGGGGGCATGGCGTCCGGCAGCGGCTGGGGCGATGCAAGTGGTGTCGGGTCCGATGGGCCGCGAGAGAGTGCATTTTGAAGCGCCTTTGGCGGAAAAACTGGATGCGGAAATGAGTGCGTTCCTTGAATGGTTCGAGGCAGCCAGCGGCATTGATCCCGTGATTAAGGCGGGAGTGGCCCATTTTTGGTTTATGACGATCCACCTCTTTGAGGATGGCAATGGGCGCATTGGCCGTGCGATTGCCGATCTCCAACTGGCGAGAGCCGACGGCGCGGCGGAACGATTTTACAGCCTGTCGTCACAGATCGAGTCAGAGCGTAATGAATACTATCTCCAGTTGGAATGCGGACAGCGGAACGGACTCGATGTGACGGTGTGGCTTGAATGGTTCCTTGGCTGTTTGAGGCGTGCCATCATGAAAGCCGATGAAACGCTCTCGGGTGTTTTGCAGAAAGCCCGGCTCTGGGAGAAGTTGAATCAGCAATCGGTGAACGACCGGCAACGCAGAGTCATCGACAAGCTGCTGGATGGATTCGAGGCGAAACTGTCTTCCTCAAAATATGCGAAAATCGCCAAGTGCTCTGAGGACACTGCGCTTCGGGATATTCGGGTTCTGTTGGAGCGTGGCGTGTTGATTAAGAACGAAGCGGGAGGTCGCAGCACCAGCTACACAATAGGGGTTCATTAGGGGGCGGTCGGCTCATTTCTGGAGGGTAGTCATCCTGGTTGCCGAATCTGGTATTCTGCCCGATTCTTCCCGAAAGTGTTCCGAAAGATGCGAAACACGGCATCCAGGATGGCCACCCACCGATTGATTTATTTTACCCGTTAGTTTTGGGAATGGATCTAATGGCAGGTTGTGATCTGAAAGTTTCTCCTTCCGCCGGAAAAAAATCCCACTGGAAAAAACTTATTTTTACGCCACACTCAACCTCCCTGTGAGTCTCATCGTCCAAAAATTCGGCGGCACCTCCGTCGGCAGCACCGAACGCATTCGCAATGTCGCCCAACGCGTCCTCGCCACCCAACGCGAAGGTCACCAAGTCGTGGTCGTCGTCTCCGCCATGTCGGGCGTCACCGATAATCTCATTCGCCTCGCCCGCGAAGTCTCCCCGTCTCCCACCGAACGCGAGATGGACGTGCTCCTCGCCACGGGCGAACAAACCACCATCGCCCTCACCGCCATGGCCATCAATGCCCTCGGCGGCAAAGCCGTATCCCTCACCGGCGCCCAGGCCGGCATCACCACCGATGGGGTGCATACCAAGGCCAAAATCGCCAACATCACCCCCGCTCAACTCCATGGCCACCTCGACGCGGGCAATATTTGCATCGTCGCCGGGTTCCAAGGCGAGACCGCAGACCACAGCATCACCACCCTCGGACGCGGCGGCTCCGATCTCACCGCCATCGCCCTTGCCGCTGCCACCAAAGCTGATCTCTGCCAGATTTTTACCGACGTCGATGGCGTTTATACCGCCGACCCGCGCATCGTTCCCACCGCACGCAAACTTCAGGAAATAAGCTACGACGAAATGCTCGAAATGGCCTCCACGGGCTCCAAAGTGATGCAGTCGCGCTCGGTCGAATTTGCCAAAAAATTCGGCGTCCTTTTTGAAGTTCGCAGCAGCTTTAACCAAAACCCAGGCACCCTCGTCAAAGAAGAAACTATGAGCATGGAAAATGTCGTCATTCGCGGCGTCAGCGTCGATCGAAACCAAGCAAAAATCACCCTCAGCCACGTGCCCGACCATCCCGGTGTCGCCGCCCGCATTTTCAATGCCATCTCCGAGGCCGGCATCAACGTGGATATGATCGTGCAAAACGTCTCCACAGCCGACACCACCGACATCTCTTTCACTGTGCATCGAGACGAACTCCCAAAGGTCGAGACCACCCTGCGTCCGCTCGTCGAGGAAGTCGGTGCGAAAGGTTTTACCGCCGTCGATGGCATCGCCAAACTTAGCGTCGTCGGCATCGGAATGCGAAGTCACTCCGGTGTCGCAGCCGCGCTTTTCGATTTCCTGAGCAAAGGTGGCATCAATATCCAAATGATCAGCACCAGTGAGATCAAAATCAGCGTGATCATCGACGAGGATAAAATCGTCGAAGCCGCCAATCTCGCCCACGAGGGATTCAAACTCTAGCTCTGCGCTTTTAAGTTGCCCGAAAATGCGGAATTGGGCATTCCCAGGTTAACTTTCTTTTGACGTTCCCCAAAAAACGCTCAAACATCAAGGTGTGCCTGTTTCGCCATCCACCGCTTCTTACGATTCTTTCGGACGCAAGGTGGATTATCTCCGCATCTCGGTCACGGATCGTTGCAACGAACGCTGCCTTTATTGTTTGCCCCAGGATTTTCACGACTGGCTTCCCCGGGAAAAAATTCTCACTGTCACGGAAATTTTAGCTGTCGCAGAAGTGGCCGCCGCCCAGGGCGTGCAACGCATTCGGGTCACCGGGGGCGAACCCACCGCCCGGCGCGAAATCGTCGCCATCGTCGCCGGCCTCGCCGCCCTGCCCGGAATCGCTCATCTCACCATGACCACCAACGGCACGCGCCTTCCGCAGCTTGCCTCGGCCCTGCATGCCGCCGGGCTGCAATCGCTTAACATCAGCCTCGACGCCCTCGACCCCGCCCGCTACCGCGAAATCACCGGGGGCGACATCGTTCAGGTTCTCGCCGGGATCGATGCCGCCCTGGCTCTTGGCTTCAAAATCAAACTGAACACCGTGCTCATTCGCGGACGCAACGACTCCGAAATCCCGCGTCTCGTCGATTTTGCAGAGGAAAAAAATATCCCCATTCGTTTCATCGAACTCATGCCCGTCAGCCTCACCTCGATGCTCGACGACTCCAATTTCCTACCCATCGCAGAAGTGCGACGATTGTTAGGTCCCATGACCCCGGTTTCCCGCAGTTTCGGAGCTGGCCCGGCCCATTATTATGCTCTTGAAGGTCGCCGCGTCCTGGTCGGATTCATCGGCGCCCTGACCGATCTGCATTTCTGCGAGCAATGCAATAAAATGCGACTTACCTGCGAGGGCCAGTTACGCCCCTGCCTCGGCAACCACCACGAGACCGATCTAACCCCCGCCCTGCGGCCCAGGATCGATCCCGAATTACTGGCGCATCTTTTTCAGCAAACTTTGGCGATCAAACCCGAAGCCCATCTTTTCCGCGAAAACTATCAGCCGCAACGCATTATGACCGCCATCGGTGGTTGATTCTCTCCATGAGCCTCACCATTGACCCAGGTAATTCGCTCTCCATCGAAGCGTTTGTCGAACGATTTGGCGGTGTTTATGAGCATTCGCCCTGGATCGCGCGATGCACCTGGTCCGCCGCCCCTTTCGACTCCTTCGAGCAGCTCGAAAAAGCGTTTCGCCAGACCGTCGCCGACTCCAGTCCGGAGGAAAAACTCTCCCTTATCCGCGCCCATCCCGACCTCGTGGGGCGGGCAGTGCTCACCGCCGAATCGCAGGGCGAACAACAAGCCGCCGGCCTTGGCGATCTCACGTCCGACGAAAGTGCCCTCTTCAATCGTTATAACTCCGATTATAAAGCTCGCTTCGGTTTTCCTTTCGTCATCTGCGCCCGCAAGAATAAAAAAGACGCCATCCTCGAAGCCTTTCCCCGTCGCCTGCAAAATTCCCGCGAACAGGAAATCCAGACCGCCCTCGAACAAATCCATCAGATCGCCTCGCTCCGCCTCGCCGATCTCCTCTCCCAACCTTATGGCCAGACTTAGCACGCACATTCTCGACACCAAAAACGGACGCCCGGCTGCCGGGGTTAAAATCGAACTTTTCGATGGCAAAAATCTCCTTCTCGCCAGCACGCAGACCAACACAGACGGACGCACCGATGCCCCTCTTCTCACTGGCGATCCCCTCCCTGCGGGCATCTACGAAATCCGCTTTCACATCGGCGAATACTTTGGCGAACGCACTTTTCTCGATGTGGTGCCGGTCCGATTTCAGATCAGCGATCCCTCGGCCAATTATCATGTGCCCCTTGTTTGTTCGCCCTGGGCTTACAGCACCTATCGTGGAAGCTAGGAAATGAGCGCCCCCGCACTGTTTAACGAAAGCGCCGCGCGCGTGATGCAACAATGCGACGAACTGGGGCGGATCACCGACGAACCTGGGCGACTCACCCGCACTTTTCACAGCCCGGCCATGCAACTCGCCAATGGTCTGGTCGGCACTTGGATGCGCGCCGCGGGGCTGGAAGTGTGGGACGATGCCGCTTTCAATCTTTTCGGTCGCTGGCCCTCCGCCCGTGGCCGGGCACGCACGCTTTTGTTAGGTTCGCATCTCGATACCGTGCGCGATGCCGGGAAATACGACGGTCCGCTGGGTGTGCTGGTCGCGCTCGCCGCTTTGGAGCATGTCAAAAGCCAGGGCCTCTCGCTGCCATTTCATGTCGAGGTGGTCGGTTTTTCCGATGAGGAAGGCGTGCGCTATCAAACCACCTATCTCGGGAGTCGTGCCCTCGCAGGGCGTCTTAATAAAACTGATCTCGCGCTAATTCAAGAAAAAGGCATCGAAAAAGCCCGGCGCAAAGCCAGCGAATTTCTCGCCTATGCCGAAGTGCATATCGAACAGGGGCCGGTGCTCGAAGCGCGTGATCTAGCGCTCGGGGTCGTCACTGCCATAGCGAGTCAGGCCCGCATTCGACTCGCCTTCTCCGGCGTTGCAGGTCACGCGGGCACGACCCCGATGGCGTTGCGGCGCGACGCACTCTGCGGCGCGGCAGAATTCATTGTCGCCGTGGAAAAAGCACCTTCCGGGCAGACCGTCGCCACCGTGGGAATGATGCAGGTGTCGCCCGGTGCCAGCAACGTGATTCCCGGTCGGGTCGAGCTTAGTCTCGATGTGCGCGATCAAAGCGAGGCGCGACGTGGCCGGCTTTGCGCAAAACTTCTTAAAATCGCCGAACGTCTCGCAGCCCAGCGCAACCTCACCCTGGAATGGAAAATCGTTCAGGAGACTCCCGCTGTGCCGTGCGATAAACGTCTTACCCAACTCATGCGCCAGGCTGTGGGACGGCACGAACGCGAGGTGATCGCGCTCCCCAGCGGAGCGGGACATGATGGCGCCGAAATCGCTTATCTTTGTCCCATGACGATGCTCTTCGTGCGTTGCCAATGTGGCATCAGCCATAATCCAGCGGAATCGGTCCAGACCTCGGATGTAGCGAAATCGATTGCCGCTCTGGCCGATTTTATCATCCTCCTCGCAGCTCGCGAGCAGGGTGCGGTTTAATTTTCTTTCAACAGAAAGCCGGCAACGCGAAGCCAGGGTTGGCAGCGGTTTCGAAAATAAATACGAACGCACGGTCACTGCGCGCCGAAGTATTTCCAGAACCCAATTATTACCATGAGCACACCAAAAACAGACATCAGAGAGAACGAATCCGATCTTCATCGCGACCTCATCACGGGCGAACCTGGATCGCATCCCATCGGCACGGGACTCGGCGCGGCAACGGGAGGCGCGACGGGAGCTGCCCTCGGCGTGATCGTTGGTCCGGTGGGCGCCGCCGTCGGTGCAGTCATCGGAGCCTTGGCGGGCGGTCTCGCCGGGAAAGGTGTCGCCGAAGTCGTTGATCCCACCGCCGAGGATGCCTTCTGGCGGACGAATCATGCCAACCAATTTTATGCGGGGGACGATTATACTTATGACGATTATGCCGACGCCTATCGGGTGGGTTACCAAGGTCATGAAGATGGCAAAACCTTCGAGGAAAAAGAAGCTGATCTGCAACTGGAATATGAAGGCGGACCTCAAAAAGCAGTCGCCGAGGCAGAGGAGGAATCCAATCCTGCACTAAAAAAACCCGTGGGCGATCCCGCTTCCATCCCGGTTTCTGTCCCCGGCGCACCTCCCGCTTATGATGCCAATGCCATTTTCCCCTGGTTGATGGCACGAGAAGCTTCGCGCTCCGCCTACGAACGGATTGCTCAGGGTAAAAAAGCCCGGTCGGAACCAGAAAATTAATTTACAACACAGGCGAGTGCCAGCAATCCGGTTCCCAGGCCTGTAATTAGGCGGAGTAAGATTCCAAATCTTCCAGATCGATAAATTCCAACGCACTGGAATGGGTCGCTTCCAAAACCACTTGAGGAGCTTTGCCTGCCTCGTGCGCTTCCACCCATCGGGTAACGCAAAGGCACCATTTATCGCCGGCTTTCAATCCCGGAAATTGATATTCCGGCAGGGGGGTTGTCAGATCGTTCCCACGGCTTTTGCTAAAAGCTAAAAACTCGGAAGTCATCACCGCGCAGACCGTGTGCAATCCCACGTCGCCCGGGCCGGTGTGACAAAAGCCGTCCCGATAAAATCCTGTTGCTGGTGCCATGCAGCAGCATAGCAAAG
The DNA here is from genome assembly GCA_038225185.1 of Chthoniobacterales bacterium. Lineage (GTDB taxonomy): Bacteria > Verrucomicrobiota > Verrucomicrobiia > Chthoniobacterales > DASVRZ01 > DASVRZ01. Next base: position 6,094 of record JBBRFA010000094.1, on the reverse strand, counting down.
GGTCGCCGTAAACATTGGTAGCCATGGCCGATAGATTAATCGTTGTGTGGAAAATGTCGAATAAATGCGAGCGGCATTTTTAGGCAAGGCCGACCTCGGAAGTTTGCGGCTGCAACCAATCGGGCAGACGCGTTTCGACCCGCGAACGCAGCCTGGCCAAAAGGCTATACAAACCGAAATAGGCGCGATTGGTATAAACTCCGTCTGCCGAGCCCCGGGCACCCTCCATTTTGCGAAAATCGTCGTTGCGACGGCTGGTATCGCCCAATTCATAAATGGCGCGCATAAAAGTCGGATCGCCAAAATCGAAGTTTCCCTGCCGGAATGGACGCGAAAAAATTTGGATCGATTCCGCGCAAAGTTCCAGGACGTTTTGGCGAATTTCCGCAGTATCGGAGGGACGAAACACACCGAGATCGGTGAGCGCTTCCTCCAAAAGTTGCCAGTCCTCGGTGAGCGCAGGATCGAGAAAACGAAAATGTTTACGATAAAAATCCTCTTCGATTTTTTTGGTGCAGCCAAAATCGATTACCCAAAGCTGATTGTCTTTGACGAGAAAATTTCCGGGATGCGGATCGGCATGAAAAATATGCAGCACATGGATTTGATGTTCGTAAAAATCCCAGAGCGCCTGCCCGATACCATCCCTTGCCTCCTGGCTGGCATCGGAATCGGCAAATTTATCGAGGGTAACCCCGTCGATCCAATCCAGGGTTAACACTCGCGAGGAAGAATATTCCGGGTAATAAATCGGGAAACGCACATTCCGCAGATGACCCGAACGCCGGGATAACTCGATGGAACGCTCCAACTCCAACGTGTAGTTGGTTTCCTCCAGCAAACGTTTTTCCACTTCGGCGATGTAAGGTGCCACCTGACTTTCCTTCAACCCCATGATTTGCAAGGCGACAGGTTTTACAAAATTCAAGTCGCTCTTGATACTCTCCGCGACGCCCGGGTATTGCACTTTTACGGCATAGTCCTTGCCATCGAGCGTCGCACGATGCACCTGGCCAATGCTGGCTCCATGCACGGCACTGGAGGTAAAAGTCTCAAAAATTTCCGTGGGCGACTTGCCAAATTCACGCCGAAATGTGCGCACCACCAAAGGGTAGGAAAGCGGCGGTGCGGAATATTGGGCCTGGGCAAATTCCCGAGCATAAGCCGGCGGCAAAAGATTTTTATCGATGCTCAACATCTGCGCCAGCTTGAGCGGTCCGCCTTTTAATTTGCTAAAGGTATCATAGACATCGCTGGCATTTTGCTCGTGCAACGCGGTTTGATCGGTGTTGCCGGTGATGGCGCGTTTGCCGTAGTGCTTGAGATAATTGACTCCCACGCGCGCCCCCGCGCCAGCGAGAGAGGCGATCCGGGAAAGTTTGCTGCTGGGAATGGATTCCTGATCGCTCATCGACGGATTTCCGGGATGAGAAAGCGGACCAAATCGACTGCGGAATCAATGGCCTGGGTGCGGATGAGTTCGAAAGCGAGGTGGACACTTTTTTCAATGTAAGCATCGGTCCGCTCGAAACGCGGGCTTTCGTCTTTAAGATTAAAATCGATGAGCGAACGAAAGGCGGTAAACAGGGCGTCGGGATAAAGATTGATCAGTTTGCCGCGACTGGCAATTTCGCCGGAGGTAACACCTTGATCGATGACTTTGCGGGCAAAATCGCGAAAGGATTGGTTGAACCCTTTGAGGGCGTGATCGTTTTTTAGAATGCCGAGAGGTTTAAAACGTTGGATAATGAGTGAGCGCACGCTGAGAGCTTCCTCGAACCAGGCAAAAAAGAATGTGAGCAAACGCTGGCGCGCAGTGAAACTTCCCCATTCGGCACCGGATTCCACAGCCTGCACGACCCGATCGATCAACGCGCTCCACCAGACCGATTCCACGCTTTCCAGAGAGGGAAATTCCTGGAAGAAATCTTTTTCCGATAGGCCAAGATCCTTGGTAAAACGATAGATTGAGACGGGCGGCTGGCCATTTTCCCGAAGGTGTTCGGCAAAGGCGTCCAGAATGCGCTGACGATTGGTGGGTGTGTCCATAGGTTGCAAATTATAATACGAATCTCGGGCGGGTCTGGTTGGCAATTTAAAAACAAACACTCCCTGGGGGATTGGGCGGGAATTTGACCCGGTGCGTTTGCTCGTGGAAAAGATTGATCCTAGCCCATTTCCCAAAAAAATCCGTTAAAATAAAATCACGGGGTGGGGGACCAGGATGTGACCGCCGTTGTCTCATGAGCTGGGATCGGGGATGCGCGCGTAAAGCAAGCCAGCGAATCGGAAAACAAAAATGGGAAGCTGGATTTCTCCGGCTTCCCATTTTGTTAGTATTTTCTGCGTGGTCGATTACGCTTTTTTGGCGCCCGCTTTTTTCGCGGGAGCTTTTTTGGCGACTACTTTTTTAGCAGGAGCAGCTTTCTTGGCAGGTGCTGCCTTGGCAGCGACTAGCTTTTTAGGTGCAGCCTTTTTTGCTGGAGCAGCTTTGGCGGGCGCAGCTTTGGCAGCTGGCTTTTTAGCTGCGAGTTTTTTAGGTGCAGCTTTTTTAGGTGCTACTTTTTTAGGTGCTGATGTTTTGGCAGGGGCTTTTTTAATTGGCATCCAGAATCCCCCCTTTCCATCCGCAGCAGCGGACGTGAAGAAAATGTTTTGATGAAATACGCATCAGATATCATTGCTAGTAGATAATTTTCCAGATCAAGTCAACAGAAAATTTTAGCTAGGATTGAAATATTTTCATTCCACACCGACTCCGCGCCATTTTCTGGCAGGGCCATTAGGCTGAAATCAGGGGGTGGCGAGAATTTTTTCGGCCTCGGCCAGGATGCCGTCCACCGGCCAGAGACGACCGACCCCCTCGTAGCCGCATGCTAACATCCCGGCATCGGGTCCGATAAAATGCACGGCCCGCGCACGCAGCGTGGCCACGTTGGCCTGGGTGGCCGGGTGCTGCCACATTTTTCCGTTCATCGCCGGTGCCACTAGCACGGGAGCAAGCGTGGCCAGGGCAATGGCGCCCAGGACGTCATCGGCAAAACCGTGGGCAAGCTTTGCCAGCACGCTGGCGGTGGCAGGCGCGATGAGCAAAAGATCGGCGGCGTCGGCCAGCTCGATGTGGCCAGGACGATTACTGTCGCGCTCCTCCCAAAGACTGGTGACGACGGGCTGTCGGGTGAGAGTCTGCAAGGTGAGGGCGGTGATGAATTGCTCCGCGCCAGAGGTTAGAATCGCCGTGACGCGATGTCCGCGACGGGTGAGTTGACTGGCGAGTTCGGCGGCTTTGTAAGCTGAGATGGAACCGCTGACGCCGAGCAGGATGTTACCAGTGCGAACGGGGGAATCAGACATGGGGAAGATCTTTCATGCGACGACTTAGATAACGTTCGGCCCGCATGATGGCACGAAATTTTTGCAAATCCTCCTCGGTGGAACCCGAGATGATGGTGTAACGAAATGCGCGCCAGCTTTTCATCTCGCGAGCGGCATTGGCGAGGCGCACCTCGATTTGCCCCGGCGTTTCGGTGCCACGTTTGGTGAGGCGACGACGCAGTTCATCCAGACTGGGAGGCATGATGAAGACATCGGCCATCGCCTCCTGGATGTAACTGTCGGGATAGGAGCGAATCTTGGCAACGCCCTGCGTGTCGATATCGATGAGGACATCGGCGCCCTCCTGGAGATGACGAATGACGGTCGAGCGCAGCGTGCCGTAGTAGTTGCCGTGGACAAGGGCGTATTCCAGAAATTCGCCGGCCTCGATGCGGGAGAGAAATTCGCTTTCGCTAATAAAATAATAGTCTTCGCCATCGATCTCGCCCGGGCGCGGTGCCCGTGTGGTGCAGGAGACGGAATAAACAAAATCGGGCGTCTGCCGCAGCGCTTCGCAGAGCGTGGTTTTTCCCGCACCCGAGGGAGCTGCGACGACAAAGAGAATGCCGTGGCGCGAGGCATCTGTTCGGACACTGGAGGTATGTGGAATGGGGCTATTCAATGTTTTGGATTTGTTCGCGTATCTTTTCCAAATCGACTTTGCACGTCACGACAATTTGTGAAACGACGCTGTCGTTGGCCTTGGCTCCGAGAGTGTTGAATTCGCGCCCAATCTCCTGCACGATAAATTCGAGGGTGCGTCCGACGGGTTCCGGCAAGGTTAGTTTTTCGGAAAATTGATCGAGATGACTGTCGATGCGGGTAAGTTCCTCGGAGATGTCGATGCGTTCAGCGTAAAGCACGGTTTCGCGCAGGAGTCGTTCATCATCTAATTGTAGATCCAACCCCGCTTTTCGCACGCGTTCGACAAGTGCGACCCGATATTTTTCGGCAACAGCAGGATGCAGACGGCATATTTCTTCGAGAGCACCCCGTAAAGTCTGTGTGCGCGCGGCGAGATCGGCTAATAAATTATTTCCCTCGCGTTCGCGCATGGCGATGAGTTGATCGAGCGATTCGCGCAGGGATCGTTCGATGCAAGGCCACACCTCCTGCGGCTCCACGGTGGGTGCCGCGGTGCGCACGACGCCAGGCATCGCAAGCACCGAAGCTAGGTCCACTCCCGTAGCAAACTGATATTGCTGTTGCAGCTTGAGCAATGCCAGCACGGCACTTTCTGCAGCGACCGGATCGATCACTTCCTCCGAAGCCAACGTGTTGAATCGCGAAATGTTTACCACCACATTGATCCGGCCCCGCGAGAGGTGCGCCTGAAGAATTTCACGAATCTGCGACTCCAGAATCAGGCATTCCCGCGGCACATTGATGGCCAGCTCCAATTGTTTGCGGTTGACCGCACTCAACTCCGTGGTGACCGAGAAAGAGGCGTTGACTGCGTTGCCGCGCCCGTATCCGGTCATGCTCTTCATCTTAGTCTTTCAACAGAAACTCAGCCGCCTGGCTCACGTCCTTGTCGCCGCGACCAGAGAGATTGATGACGATGATTTCATCTTTCCGCATCGTTGGCGCGACCTTGATCGCCTCGGCCACGGCGTGGGCCGATTCGAGCGCGGGAATGATTCCCTCGATTCTCGCCAACATTTGGAAACCCTCCAGCGCGGCGTCGTCCGTGGCATAGTTATAGATCACGCGACCGATGTCGTGCAGGTAGCAATGTTCCGGCCCCACCGCTGCGTAATCTAGGCCGGCGGATACGGAATGCGTGGCTTCGATCTGGCCGTTTTCGTCGGCCAGCAACCAGGTTTTGGCACCTTGCAAAACTCCCAGTCGTCCCCCCTGGAAACGCGCCGCGTGCTGGCCCGGGATGATCCCATTTCCACCCGCCTCGACACCGGTCATGCGGACATTTTCATCGCCGAGGAAAGGATAAAAAAGCCCGATTGCATTACTCCCCCCGCCGACACAGGCCAGCAATAAATCCGGCAACCGCCCCTCTTTTTCCAAAATCTGCCGCCGTGTCTCGTCGCCGATGATGCGATGAAAATCGCGCACCATCATCGGATACGGATGCGATCCGTAAGCCGTGCCCAATATATAATGGGTCGAGCGCACATTCGTCACCCAATCGCGCATCGCCTCATTCACCGCCTCCTTGAGCGTCGCCTGGCCTGCCGTCACCGGCACCACATCCGCTCCGAGGAAACGCATCCGCGACACATTGAGCGATTGCCGCACCATATCTGTCGCGCCCATATAAACCACGCATTCGCAGCCAAACCGCGCCGCCACCGTCGCCGTCGCCACTCCGTGCTGACCCGCCCCCGTTTCCGCAATGACCCGTTTTTTGCCCATGCGATTCGCAAGCAGGATTTGCCCGATGGCATTGTTAATCTTGTGCGCCCCCGTGTGCACGAGATCCTCGCGCTTCAAATAAATCTTCGCCCCGCCCAAATGTTGCGTCATCCGCTCGGCGAAATAAAGCGGGGTGGGCCGACCGCAGAAATTTTTCAATAAATCAGCCAGTTCCGCCTGAAATGCCGGATCGACCCGCGCCCGGTGATATTCGTCGGTAAGATCATTTAGGGCCGTCATCAGGGTTTCGGGCACGAACATGCCGCCGTATTCGCCGAAATGGCCAAATTCATCGGGCAAAGTGTCAAAACGCGGTTGGTTGAGAGTAATGGTGCTCATGGAATGG
>JBBRFA010000093.1:0-14623 GCA_038225185.1 Chthoniobacterales bacterium | reverse complement strand
TTTAAAAGCGTGCTGGTGGAGGCACGCGGCGAAGCTTTGACCCTGATGTCAGCCTACATCGATCTCAACCCGGTGCGTGCCGGGATGGTGGAAGATCCAAAAGATTACCGCTGGAGCGGCTACGGAGAAGCCGTGGGAGGGAAAAGAGAAGCGCTCACAGGTCTCAAAACGGTGGTGGACACCTGGGAAGCAATGTTTGGAAACACTAAACTTGCCAAAACAGAAAGTGCGCAGAGCTCAGACGAACACACTCGTGAGGAAAGGGAGTGGATATTATCCCGGTATCGACTGCTTGCTTACAACCAGGGTCAGGAGGGGGCATTGTCGGAGGAAGGGAATCCCATCCGTCGCGGATTTACCGAGGAAGAGATTGCAGCGGTGATAACTAATAAAGGCAAGCTCAGCCGCTGGGAATTGCTGCGTTGCCGGGTGCGTTATTTTAGTGATGGCCTGGTGTTTGGCGGGAAGAGTTTCGTCAACGAGGTGTTTGTGACAGAGCGAAGTCGATTTGGAGCAACCCGGAAATCGGGGGCCAAGCCCTTGCGCGGACTCGACATCGGTGAGCTGAAAACAATGCGCGACCTGCGCCGAAATCCCATTGGACCGCGTTGAATCGAATTCAGCAGACAGGTGATTAATGGTGGTTTGGAATTACGGAGTGGTCTTGAGCGTGATCGTAAAACTGTGCGCTGAGAAAGAACCTATAACTCGGAACACAGCACAAGCAGCCTAGTAACGTTTACCCGTTTGCACGGATGATTTGCCATCAGCGGTAAAACTTGATTTGATCATGGGTTCAGCACATCATCGGAACCGAATGCTCAAAAACAAGTCCAAGACCGCCCTGCTCTCCCTCGGAGCTCTCGGGGTGGTTTACGGGGATATTGGCACCAGTGTGCTTTACGCTTTTAAAGAATGTCTCCACCACGGAATCACTTCCGACCGGGAAATCATTGGCGTTCTCTCTCTCATCATCTGGACCCTTTTACTCCTTGTCGGAGTGAAATATCTCTGGCAAGTCATGCGGGCCGATAACCAGGGCGAGGGCGGCATTCTCGCCTTGCTCTCGCTGGCCATCCCGAAAGAGGGTAGCGGCAAGCGCGCCAAAGTAATCATCGTGGGAGTCGGTATCGCTGGTGCAGCTCTACTTTACGGAGATGGAGTCATCACGCCCGCCATTTCCGTTCTTTCCGCTGCCGAGGGATTGCTGGTGGCCACCTCCAAGCTTAAGCCCTTCATTATTCCCATCACTTTAGGGATTCTTCTGGGGCTTTTCGCGGTGCAATCCAAAGGAACCGGCGCCATCGGCAGATTTTTTGGACCCGTGATGCTCGTTTGGTTCACGGTTCTCGGCACGCTTGGCATCATTCAATTAGTGCAAAACCCCACCGTCCTTGGGGCCTTGAATCCGGTGGAGGGCTTTTATTTCTTCACGCATCACGGCCCAGGCAGCCTCGTCATTATGGGGAGTATTTTCCTCGTCGTCACCGGCGGCGAGGCTCTCTATGCCGATATGGGTCATTTCGGGCGCAAACCCATCGCTCTCGCCTGGACCTTCCTCGTCTGCCCCGCGTTGATCCTCAATTACCTTGGTCAGGGTGCCCTGGTTCTGCGCGATCCTTCCGCCCGGGAAAATCCTTTCTTTCACATGGTGCCCGAGATTCTGCTTTACCCGCTCATCGCCCTCGCCACCTGCGCCACCGTTATTGCCTCCCAGGCGCTTATTTCGGGCGCTTTTTCGCTGACCATGCAGGGCATCCAGATGGGTTACATTCCGCGCATGGAAATCCTTCACACCTCGAAGGATGAGCGCGGGCAGATTTACATTCCAAAAATCAATATCCTGCTCGGTCTGGGCTGCGGTGCGCTGGTGGTTTTCTTCCAGAGCAGTTCCAACCTGGCCGGCGCGTATGGCATTGCGGTGACTCTCACCATGCTCGCGACGACCGTTTTGTTTTATTTCGTCTCCCAAAATCTTTGGAAATGGCATCCGCTCAAATCCGCCGCCTTCTGCATCTTCTTTGGCATCATCGAAGGCGTGTTTTTCACTGCCAATTCCCTTAAAATCCTCCAGGGCGGCTGGCTCCCGCTTGTCGCTGGCGCAGCCATTTTCATCATCATGACCACATGGAAATCGGGACGTCAGCTTCTGCAAAACCGTTTCTCCGCCGCGATGCCCCTCGACGACTTTATTCTCTCCATCGGACTTGCCGGAACTCTCGACGTGCAAAACCGGCTTCACCGCAGCCATGGCACCGCGGTTTTTCTCGCCAGCAACCCGCAAGGCACCCCCAATGCGCTGGCCAAAAACATCAAGCACAATCAGGTCGTCCACACGCGCAACATTTTCCTCACCATCCTGACCGACCGCAATCGCGCCCATGTGATGGACTCCGAGCGCGTAACCATCTCCGACCTGGGCGAGGGATTCATCCGCGTCGTGGCCAGCTTTGGTTTCATCGAAAAACCCAACATCAATGTAGTCATCACCGCCGCCGACGCCCAGGGATTGTCCATCCAAAGCGACAAAACCACGTTTTTTGTCGGCAAAGAACGCATCGTCGTCTCCGAGCGCCCCGGCATGGCGGAATGGCGCGATCATCTCTTTGTTTTCCTAAGTAAACATTCCGAAAATGCCGCCGACTTCTTTCAGCTTCCCCCGGATCGCGTTTATGAGGTCAGCCAGGTGGTGGAAATATAACTCTCCAGCACTGCGGCCCGCCTCACTCTTTTATTTGCTTCGCAGGGAGGTGCGGCCTCCGCGTTGGCGACGGGTTTCGTCGAAGATTTCGTCGCAGCCATCGACTTTCAATTGATGCACGATGCGCAACAATTCCCCCAGCCTGCCTTGCGGGAAACCTTTTTTGGCAAACCATTCGAGGTATTCCACGGGAAGATCGAAAAGGGGCACTCCGCGCGGCGGAAAATGGGCGGGACCAAATTTTCCAAAGGGCATGGTGCCGTTGAGTATGTCGGTGAGATCGGCCCGCAGCCAGTCACGCAGATTTTCTTCCAGGCTCACGGGGGGGTGGAATGCTCGGAAAGAAGGGCCGAGAGGGTGGCTTATTTCCCTTTTTTGGCGCGGACGATGAGTTGTCCGTCGCGCACTTCCAGGGCGGTGAGGTTGGAGCCGATGGAGCTGGTCTCCGAAAGATCGGGCACGCCGAGGCTTTCGACGAAGTTTTTGGAGCTGATGTAACGCAAAGCCCAGCGCGGCATTTCGACCTGGCCCGCTTTGACGCTGATATTTTCGGGGCCTGGCTTGCCGTCGATGGTGACGAAGCTCATGGAGATGTCGCCGTTGAACCAGCGATCTTGCAGGGCGCGAATCTGGGTGAGCGGGATGCTGGTGCGTGCAAAAATCCGGTTGCCTTCGATGGTGATGTGCGCTTTTCCACGGATGCCCGACCAGGGTTCGTAATAGTTGATGAGAGTGTTGAGTTCGGTGGCAGTGAGCTGGATCTCGGCTTCCGCGCCTGAGGCGAAAGTGGTGGAAAATGCCTCTGCCTTGGCGGCAACAGCGCGAATATCGGCCTCGGTGGCGGAATGCGAGGGAAGCGGGCGCAATTCGGTGGCGGTCATGCTGCGGATTCCGCTAAAGGTGGACCAGGCTCCCCAGAACAAGGCGCCGCCGAGAATGAGGGCGATGACGATGCCCATGGCGCAGCCCCCTCCCAGGCAGCCGCAGCCGGAAGATTTACGGTTGGTCATGGGAGTAAGGACGGATTGAATCATGGGGCGCTGGTTTTACCGGCTTAGCTCGAGCATACGCAAGATCGGTTTTTCGGCCTGGCGGCGAATGGCTTCGTCCATGAAGAGTTCGGGCTCGCCGTGGAGGAGGGCAGAGTGCAATTTTTCGAGGGTGTTGCGCTTCATAAACCGACAATCGGCGCAGGCGCAGGTGTCGGTGGGACCGGGGATGAAGGTTTTGTCGGGTAATTCGCGTTGGAGGCGATGCAACATGCCGCTTTCGGTGACGATGATGAAAGCGGGCGCGGGATGATTTTTGCAATAGCTGACCATTTTTTCGGTGGAACAGATTTCGTCGGCGAGCAAGCGCACGGCGGTGGTGCATTCGGGATGGGCGACGACGGGGGCGGCGGGATATTCGTTGCGGATGCGCCGGATGCTGGCGGCGGTGAATTCCATGTGAAGATAACAATTCCCCTGCCAGAGGTCCATGGGACGACCGGTTTGTTCGATCACCCAGGCGCCGAGATTTTGATCGGGCACGAAAAGGATGTTGCGGTCGGCGGGAACGGATTGGACGATTTTTACGGCGTTGCCGCTAGTGCAAATTACGTCGGAGAGAGCTTTGACGCCTGCGCTGCAATTGATGTAGGCGACGACGTAATAGTTTTTGTGAGCATGAACGGCGAGATGGGCCGCGAGCCGGTCGGCGGGGCAGGAATCGGCCAGGGAACACCCGGCGTCGAGGTCGGGCAGAAGAACGGTGCGGGTGGGGTTGACGATTTTAGCGGTCTCGGCCATGAAATGCACGCCGCAGAAGACGATGATGTCGGCGTCGGTTTCTTTGGCTTTGTAAGCGAGGCCGAGGGAATCGCCGACAAAATCTGCGACGTCCTGGATGTCGCCGGTCTGATAATTGTGAGCAAGAATGACAGCGTTGCGTTCGCGTTTGAGTTCGCAAATTTCCTCGGCGAGATCAATTCCGGTAAAGTGGGCCATGGTGTGGAGAAATTAGAGGCAAGCTGGGGAAAGGGAAACTAAAACTTGTGGTGGATGACTTGTGCGAGGCTTTGGGCTCGGCGTCGTGGTATTTTTCGCGCTGCGGTGGTGCCCGGCACATGGGCGGAAACATGCTGCTAGGCGAGGCATTTGACAAGTTCGGCGCGGAGTTGGTCTTCGTGCAGGTCGCGCCCGATAAAAACGAGCTGGCTGGTGCGGGTTTCGTCTTTCTCCCAAAGGCGGTCCCAGAAGATGCTGAAGCGGTTGTTTACACCATGGAAAAGGGCGCGACGGGGGTGATCGGCCAGGCTGAGGAAACCCTTGGAGCGATAGACTTTTTCGCGTTTGGAGAGGTCATCGATCCATTGCTGGAGGCGTTCCACGTGGAAGGGTTGATCGAAAATGAAGGAATAGGAAATAATGTCGTGATGATGACGGTTGGCGAGTTCGTCGAGGAAGGAGGGGTCGAGGGCGAGTTTGCGTTCGACATCGAAGACGTGCATGTCGAGGAGTTCCTTAAGGTTGGCGCGGGAGTGATCGGTGCGAAAGAGGCGGGCCTCGGGGTTGAGGCGGGCGATTTCGGCTTCGACGCGGGCGAGCTGGGCGTCATCGACGAGGTCGATTTTATTGACGAGAACGAAGTCGGCCATGACGACTTGTTCGCGGGCGATTTCCTCATTTTGCATCTGGATGAAAATTTGCTCGGCATCGACGACGGTGATGATGGAGTCGAGGCGGACGAATTTTTGCAGGGCGGGGATGTTGGCGAAGGTTTGGGCGACGGGGCCGGGGTCGGCGATGCCGGTGGTCTCGACGAGGAGGTAGTCGAAGCCGCCGCGATGGAGGAGGGTTTGAATGCCTTTGACGAGGTCTTTGCGGACGGTGCAGCAGATGCAGCCGTTGTTTAATTCGAGGAGTTCGTCGCGTTGATTTTCGACGAGTTGCCCGTCGATCCCGATTTTGCCGATTTCGTTGACGATGATGGCAAATTTATAGTCGTTTTGCTCTTTGAGAATGTAATTGAGGAGGGTGGTTTTACCAGCGCCGAGGAAGCCGGTGAGGACGGAGACGGGGATGATTTTTTGGGACATGAGAAAGAGGGAAATGGAAAGGGCGGCAGAGGCGTTGGGAATAACGCATTTGCCGCCCGGGAGTGGTTTCCGATGTGGAAAAAGTTAGATCAGCCCAGCTTTTTTGAGGGTGACGAAGGCACCGTTTTTGGTGATGGTTTTAAGGCCGCGGGCGGAGACGCGGACGGGGACGAATTTGTTGAGTTCGGGCACCCAGACGCGTTTATTTTGCAAATTGGGGGAGAAGGTGCGGGCGACGTTTTTGGTGACGTGACGGCCTACGCCGCCTTTTTTCTTGGCCATGCCGCGACGATGAATAATGCTTCCGCGTGAAGTGGTGGCTCCGGTGATGCTGCAAGTGATGGGCATAAAATAAGGGATTTCTGAAAAATGTTGGTGGGGAAGGTGGCGCGACTCGCGGGGGAGGTCAAGTCGTATTTTCTGGTTGGAAAAACGAAGCGAAAAAGCGGGGTGTTTATTGAGCGTGAATGGCTTTAAGTTTTTCGGAGTAGCATTCGGGGCAGATGCCGTGGGTGATGTCGCTGCCGATTTGGTTGTGGAGGTAGGATTCGAGGGGTTCCCAGGAGTCGGCGTCGTTGTGAATTTTTTTGCAATACATACAAATGGGAAGAAGGGATTCGAGTTTTTGAATTTGCGTGGCGTAGTGGACGATGCGGCTGGCGACGCGCAGGCGCAGGGCGATGCGTTCACGGTCGAATGGTTTCACCAGCATATCGTCCACACCGGCATCGATGGCGCGGCGATAGTTTTCGCTGGTTTCATCGTAAGAGGTAAGGAGGATGAAGTAGGTGTATTCTGGGGAGGGTTGCTGACGGATGGCGGTGCAAAGTTCGAGGCCGGTGAGGCCGGGCATATTCCAGTCGCTAATGACGATGCGAAAGGGAGAGTCCACAAAGATAAGCAGGGCTTCGGATCCATCCTGGGCGACAGTGGCTTCGTAGCCTTCTTTTTCAAGGGCGTTTTTCAACAAGAGACGTGCGATGGGGTCGTCTTCCGCGATGAGAACTTTCATAATAATCGCCGATTTTATGTGACAACAGCCTCGGGGACAATCTGCAAGAGAACTTTTTCGAGGGAATGGAATTCTAGTTCCACCGCTTCGAGTTGAGCGAGGGTCTGGGGGGTGATGCTTTCGAGAGTGCTTTGTTCCAGAGTGTGGGAGACGCGCTGGAGACGAGTGGCACCGAAATTGGAGCAACTACCTTTAATGGTATGGGCAATACGACTGAGGGTGTCGGGGTCGTTTCGGTCGTGGGCTTCGTGGGCTTCGAGGAGGAGTTCGCGGGTATGGGTGATGAATAAATCGGCGACGAGACGGAAAAAAACCTCGTCATCGAGATCGGTGTTACGCTTTTTAGGATCGATCACGGGCTCGTCATTGTGAGGGAGGGGAACTTGCAGAATTGACGGTGTAGTGGAGGTTGCGAGTGAGGATACGGCAGACGCATCCCAGGCGGGAGAGCGGGAAAGAGCGGCGCGAAGTTCGGAAAGTTCGACAGGTTTGCTTAGGTAATCATCCATGCCGGCGGCAAGGCATTTGTCGCGGTCGCCAGCCAGCGAGTGGGCCGTGAGAGCGATGATATAGCTGGGTTTGGTTTGAATCTGACGGATGATTTGGGTGGCCTCATAACCGTCGCATTCGGGCATCTGGCAATCCATCAGGATGACGTCAATATCGAATTCCTGGGTGACAGCTTCGACGGCTTCGCGGCCATTGACGGCGATGAGGGGGATGATGCCGAGTTTTTCCAATTGATAGGTGGCGACTTTGCGGTTGACAAGGTTGTCGTCGGCGAGGAGAACTTTAATCGGTTTGCTTGTGGAGCGGACAGACACGGGCGCGATTTTTTTGGGAAGAACAGCGGGGATGGTAACGTGATCGCCGCTGGTCTGGATGCGGAGCAATGTGTCGCGCAGGAGGCTGAGGCGAACGGGTTTGGCGATGGCAGCATGAAGATTGCGGGAGATTAAATCGCTATCCTCCAGGACGACATCCCAGGAGGTAAGAAGAATTTTTTTGAGGCTGGAAAGGCGTTTTTCGCTCTTGATGCGATTAAGGATGGCGTTGGATTCCTGATTATTCGCCTCCAGCAGGAGGATGTCGAAGGATCGGTCGTTTTCCACGGCATTCAATAATATGCCCATGGCTTCGGAGGCGTTGCCGATGGAAAGGCATTCCGCGCCCATGGCCATGATGGAGTTGCGCAAGGTGGCCCGGGAAGTGGGGTTGTCATCGATGACAAGGACTTTCGCATCAGCGAGATCGGGTTCGATGGAAACCATGGAAAGCGGTTCCGCCACTTCCAACTGGGCGGTGAAATGGAAAGCGGAACCTACGCCCAGTTCTGCATCGACGTGGATCTCGCCATTCATGCAGCCCACGAGTTGTTTGCAAATAGCCAGGCCCAGGCCCGTGCCTCCGTAACGACGCGTGGTGGAGCCGTCGGCTTGGGAAAACGGTTTGAAAAGGCGTTCGATTTGTTCACTGCTGAGACCGATGCCGGTATCGCGCACGGTGATTCTCAGATAGGCAATGTTGCCTTCCATTTTTTCGAGGTCAGCTTCGAGAACGACTTCGCCTTTTTCGGTGAATTTTACGGCATTGCCAATGAGATTCACTAAAATCTGACGTAATCTTCCAGCATCGCCACGGACCAGGCGAGGCAGACGCGGGTCGAGGGAACAAATCAACTCCAGGTTTTTGCTCTCCGCCTTTTGTGCCAGCAATGCGACTGAATCCTCCAAAACCGGTCCCAAGTCGAAATCGTAATGCTCGAAACGCAACATGCCCGCTTCGATTTTTGAGAAATCCAAAATATCGTTGATGATTTCCAGCAAGGCGTCCGCACTGGATCGAATCGTTTGCGCAAATTCGACTTGTTTGAGATTAAGAGGTGTATCCAGAAGTAAATCCGCCATACCGATCAATCCGTTCATCGGTGTGCGAATTTCGTGGCTCATGTTGGCGAGAAATTCCGATTTCATCCGCGTCGATTGCAACGCCATGTCGCGCGCCCGGGCCATGGCCAACTCCGCTTCCTGTCTTTCGGTAATATCGAGCGATACCCCGGCGATCACGCGTCCTCCCGTGGGATCGTCCATCGGGAATTTAAAGGAAAACCACCAACGATCCGCCCCACCCTCGGTTGGCACCCGCTCGATTGCCTCCACCAGCTTGCCCGTGCGTAATACCTGCTCGTCATTTCTCTGCGTCTCCTCCACGGCATCCGCTGGCAGCCAGTCGTAATCCGATTTGCCGATAATATTTTGTCGCGACAAACGAAACACCCGTTCGAAGGTTTTATTCACATATAAATAACGCCCCTGGGCATCTTTCATAAAGACCACTGCCGGATTGTTATCCATAAATGTATGAAACCGGTTTTCGCTCCTTACTAAAGCTTCCTCCGCCAACTTACGCAGGGTAATATCAACCACGCTGCCTTCATAATACAAAATTTTCCCCGCTGCGTCGCGATGGGCATGGCCGCTCTCAGAAATCCAGATCATCCTGTGGTTTTTCCGCTGCGCTTTTGTCTCCCGCTGGGAGACCTCTCCACGTTCCTGGATTTCATCCATAAAATCATCTCCCGCCAACGGATCCAGATGAAGCAGTTGCCAGGCATCGCCTTCGTAGGACAACAGCTCTTTTACCGACTCATATCCAAAAATCGTCACCAATGCCGGGTTGCAATTCAATAACTTGCCTTCACGCGAAATTTGAAAAATCCCCTCCTTGGCATTTTCAAACGTTGCCCTGTAACGCGCCTCCGTTTCTCGCAACGAGAGAATCATTTCCTTTTGTTGCAGATGCGTTTTATGCAAGGTCGCCGCATTTTTCCAGATCACGTAAAACAATCCCGCAGAATAACCGACCGTCGCAAGTGTCACCCCCGTCTCCAAACCATACAAACCGATTTCCTCGCCCTTGATCCGCAGCCACGACACAAGCAACGGCAATAACACGGCGACAGGTAACACCCGGCGCATCACTGAAGACCCCGCCGAATCGCTCGTGAGCAAATTGATCAATTTCTCCGGAGGTCCCGCAAACATCATCCCCACCGCCAGGATCATTAACGCCGTCGCGTCCAGAGCCGAAGTCACATCGAACCCATGGCTTTGCCTCAGCACCTCGATCTCAAGCACGTTACCCAACGCCGCGCCTGCCCCCACCAAAAAAGCCGCCGTGCTCCAACACAATGCCGACTCGCGGTAATGACGAAACCGCAGCGAAAGTTGAAAAATCGCCATCCCCACCATGGCCAGCCCTATCATACCCAGGAAAGGTGGATACTCCTCCTGACTCAACCACAGCGACAGTTTTGACGGAGACGCTGCATCCGACCAGGGA
Source organism: Chthoniobacterales bacterium (assembly GCA_038225185.1). Classification (GTDB taxonomy): domain Bacteria; phylum Verrucomicrobiota; class Verrucomicrobiia; order Chthoniobacterales; family DASVRZ01; genus DASVRZ01. The sequence continues at coordinate 4,489 of JBBRFA010000093.1, read as the reverse complement.
GAAGCCACCCACACCATCACGAAGGCAAACAGACCGACGCACAATGCCAGCGCACCTAGAAACAACCGCTGCCTTCTCCTCCATTCTTCCACTCGCAGCGTCAGCCACAATAGCACCCCCATCGCCGCCAGCGTGCTGGAAAAAATATAATTACCCACCCCCTCTGTCCTCAGCAAAGCCGCCCAGCCATAGTGCAACACGTTGGCCAGAACCATATCGCAAAGAGCGATCAGAATGACTAATAAAGCGCAGCCCGCCGCAATTTTGCGGTGGTTGACCTTAATGACTTGTGACTCAACGAGTTCCATAACGTTAATTTTCTAAGCATAAGCAATACCAAAACGACATAAATCCGCTTTGAACTGTCCAACCATAAAATTGATCCAACGAAAAAGGCATTCTCTTACTCAGGAAAATGGTTCTTGAAGATTTTATAACAGCGACCCAAAGCAACCCGAGCACAACTTCGCCGTGATGTCAGGTCCAGCGCAACTTTCCCGCCGCTACGGCATCGTCATCGTGATCTGGTCGAGCATCTGCCGGAGTTGGTCGAGGTTCACCGGCTTCACCAGATGCCCGGAAAAACCGGCTTCCTTCGTGAGGCGCAAGTCGTCCTCCATGCCGTAGCCGCTCAGCGCAATCGCCGGAACGGGGCGCTGGCGTTGAATTCCGCGCATCAGATCGAGGCCGCTCCCATCGGGCAGGCCGAGATCGCTGATCACCACATCGAAATGCTCCGCCGCAAACGCCGCAAGCGCCTCCTGCACCGTGGAAGCCAGGGTAATTTCGTGGCCGCCCCGTGCCAGCAGCCGCTTGAGCACGGTGCGCGTCGCCTCGTGATCCTCGACAATCAGCAGCCGCAACGAGCGACCGGGGGCGGACAGCGGAGTGCCCGCGAGAGCTGATGCGGCGGGTGCATCCACCGTGGCCAGGGTGACGGTGAAAGTCGCACCGTGGCCCAGGCCCGCGCTCCTGGCGCAGATCGTGCCGCCGTGGACTTCGACGATGGCCCGCGAGATCGCCAGGCCGAGGCCGAGGCCGCCGAAACGGTGCTGGCCTGCGATGTCGCCCTGCTCGAAAGCATTAAAAACGTGCGGCAAGGCCTCGCTTGCGATACCGATCCCCGTATCCTCGACGCTTACCACGATCTGGCCATGGGCGTCGTTGCGCGTGCTCACGGTAATGCTCCCGGCGGTCGGGGTAAATTTGAGCGCGTTCTTGATCAGATTCCAAAAAACCTGCTGTAGCCGCGTGGGATCGACCATCGCGTGGTGCCGCTTGGCTTCGAGCTGGAAAAAGGTGCGCACCTGTTTGCCAAGACCGTCGCTGCGCAGGATCTCGGCGGTTTGCTCGAGCAGATCGTGGATGTCGGCAGTCACCCGCGCGATTTGCAGCTTGCCGCGGCTGATGCGCGTGAGATCGAGCAGATCGTCGATCAGCCGGGCCTCGAGTTCGATGTTGCGGCGCATCATTTCCAGTTGTTCGCGGACATCGGGCGGCAGCGCGGGGTCGTCGGCCAGCGCGGCGGCGGTCATGAGCACGGGCGTGAGCGGGGTGCGCAACTCGTGGCTGAGCGCGGCGAGAAAGTCGTCCTTGGCGCGGGAGGCGCGCTCGATTTCCACCGTCGCGAGACGGAGCGCCTCCTCGGCGCGCTTGCGGTCGGTGATGTCTTCGATGGCGAGCAGAATGCGTTCGGGCACCCCCTCGGCATTGTCCATGCGGCGGGCATTTAGCAACATGGTCCGCGCTCCGATGGTCGCAAATTCGTGCGTAACCTCGAAGCCGTTAAATACATTTTTCTTCGGTATAATCTCCTCCAGCAGCTCGCGCAACTTGGGGATGTTCCATTGCCCATTGCCAACCTCATAAATCAGGCGTCCCTCGGTCGCGGCGGGTTCGACCTTGAAGGCGTTGTAGAAGGCCTCGCTCGCCGTATTTACCCGCAAATCGGCGCGGAGAACGAGAAATGGAATGGGCGTGGTGCGCAGGGTGGCCTCGGCGTAATCGCGTGCCGCCTTAATCTCCTGTTCGCTGCGTTGGAGTGCGTCCTCGGCGTGTTTGCGTTCGGTGATGTCTTCGATGGCGAGCACGATTTGCAGCGGCTGACCGGCCTCATTTTCCATGCGCCGGGCATTTAACAGCATGGTGCGGCGGCCAATCGTCTCAAACTCATGCGTGATCTCGAAGTCGTTAAAGAAATTGTTCTTCGGCAGAATCTCCTCCAGCAACTCGCGCAATTTGGGAATGTTCCATTGGCCGTTGCCCAGATCGTAAATCAATTCGCCCTCGGTCCCGGTGGGTGCGACTTGAAAATTTTTGTAGAAAGCCTCGTTGGCCGTGTTCACCCGCAGATCGGCCCGCAGAATGAGGAGCGGAATGGGCGCGGTGCGCAGCGTGGCCTCGGCGTAATCGCGGGCGCGTTTGGTTTCCACCTCGCTGGCACGGAGCGCTTGCTCCACCTGCTTGCGGTCGGTGATGTCGCGGGCAGCGGCAAAGACGCCGAGCACGTTGCCGCTCACATCCTTATAGATGGAGGCGTTGTAATGCACGTCGGTGAGACGTCCGTCCCGATGCCGGATGGTGAGCGGGTAATCGGTGACAAAACCCTTGGCGAAGACCTGCTGGTAGCCTTCGCGGGCCTTTTCGGGCTCGGTGAAATAGTCGGAGAAATCGGTGCCGATCAGTTTCTCCCGCGCCACGCCGGTGACCTTGATCGATCCCACGTTTACGTCGGTAATCTTGCCTTCGGCACTGATCGTGACCAGCGGGTCGAGGCTCGCTTCGAGCAGGCTGCGGGCATACTGCGAGGCCTGCTTGCGTTCGGTGATGTCTTCAAAGGCGAGCACGATGCGTCGCGGCTGGCCAGTATCACTTTCCAGGCGCCGGGCGTTCAACAGCATGGTGCGGCGGCCAATCGTCTCAAACTCATGGGTGACCTCGAAGCCGTTGAAGACATTGCGCTTCGGGATGATCTCCTCCAGCAGCTCGCGCAACTTGGGGATGTTCCACTGGCCGTTGCCAACCTCATAAATCAGGCGGCCCTCGGTCCCGGCAGGCTCGACCTGGAAAGCATTGTAGAAGGCCTCGCTCGCCGTGTTCACCCGCAAATCGGCCCGCAGAACGAGAAACGGAATGGGCGTCGTGCGCAGGGTGGCCTCGGCGTAATCGCGGGTGGCCCGGATTTCCTGCTCGCTGCGTTTGAGCGCGTCGATGTCGCTCAGCACGAGCACCACTCCGTCAATCTGATTTTCCGGAGTATAATAAGGTCTCGCATGCAGCCGATGCCAGCGCCCGTCGCGATCCTGCATCTCACGCTCGCGCAGGCTCAGGGTCTCGATGACTTCGGCCAGCAGATGATGGAGATCGGGCGCGTCGAGATTATGCCGGATATCGCCAAAACCGCGGCCCACATCGGTCGCCCGCAGGTTAAAAACCTTCTCTGCCAGCGGCGAGAAACGGCGGACGGTGAGGTCGCTCCCAAGCAGCAGAAAAGCGATGTGAATACTGGCCTGGAGATGGTGCAGGTCGTCGTTGAGACGGTGCAACTCCGTGTTCCGTCTGAGCATCTCGTCATTGATGGTCTTCAGTTTTTCATTCGCGGCCTCGAGTTCTTCATAGGTGCTCTGGAGTTCCTCTTGGGCAATCTGCACCTCGTCGCTCACTACCTGGAGCGCCTCGGTGGCCGCATCGAGGGCTGCCTCGTTCCGGTCCTGCTGGGCTGGCAAAGGATAACGCGACCCGCCAAGCCCGCTTACCAACGGGGCGATCAATGTGGGCGGGGTGATCGCCGGCGTATCTGCGAAGAAATCGGGTTCAGGCAGCGTGGAAGAATCGGGTCGGGGGGGCATATTATAAAAAAATTGATGGATTGGTGCCCATCTCCTGGAGTCGTTAAGCGAAATGAGGAGAGAAGAAGCGCGTGCCTCCCGCGCTGGAAATCCCACCGATCACACTGCGAATGCCGCATCTTACATCAAAAAAGCAACGGGGGTAGAATTTATAATTGAGAAAAAGTCGCACGCGAGAGGAACGAATGGGCGGATCAATCGCACTGATCTGTTGTGGCGACCGATTCCGTTCACGGAGTTGCACCGCCGCAAAAGTGGTTTGCTCAGGTGAGCCGTTTCGAGCATGTTTGAGCATGACCAACGATTCCACTACGCTTTTTCGGGCTCGTGTGCCGACCCAGCGACTCCGCAACGCAGAAGAAATCCTCCGTCGCCTCGGAATGAAGCCAGGTGACGCGCTGAACATGTTGCTGGCCCAGATCGAGTTGCGCCAGGGCCTTCCTTTCGACGTCACCACCCAGCCGCCCCGTCTTTTGACCGCAGAACAACAAGCCAGCGCCTGGACAGACGCTTATGGAGCCTATTGAGTGTGAAGGCTTGAGAAGTTTGGTTTGCAGAACTTGGTTTGGCGGAAAAATCCCGACCCGTTTTAGTCTTGGCGGTTCCCACGGAGGCGGATGCCCGATTCTTGGTCATCGTGG
>JBBRFA010000092.1:0-14966 GCA_038225185.1 Chthoniobacterales bacterium | reverse complement strand
CCGCCAGCGAAGTTTAAGGTGCCGAGTCCTTTTTTAACATTATACCTGTCACCAAGTTTGCACACGCCGTTGGATGGAGCGTTCTTGTTCGTGTCATAGTTTTGTGGCAGTCAGAAATACCTGGGATTCATCCCCATTTTTTCCATCAACGATCTCCCACAACAGAACTTTAGACGAAGCCGTTGGAACGACATTAGGAAAATTATAGGCACCGTTCAAGTGTTTTCTTAGCTTGCTGTTCGGACAATTATTGTTATTGGCGACGATTGCAATAGCCTCGCCCGCCGAATCTAAAAGACGGATCTGAAATTGTGTGTCTGTAACCATACCGTTCGAGGATAGATGGGGACGATTGACCGAAACGACAACGTCGCGACCGGTCCTCGTTTGAAGATATTCCGGTGTAAGTTCGCACAAGATTTCGGGCGCTTGATCTGCACGGCGAAGCTCCAAAGTGATTCTGTATTTGGCCTTTGGGGATTCTTCCGGTAGTTGAAATGTCCAAGCATAAAGTGGAAGCTGACGACCGAGGATTGGCCCCGACCAATAGGAAGGGGTGAGAGCTTGCTTAGGGAGAAGCAGACCGTCCTTCGGGGAATCACAGCCAACGAGGAATACTGTCAGTAAAAGAATGAGAGAGCGCATATTTTTTAGCTTACGTCTTGGATCAGGCGACGGCGAGCGGGATGCGCTGATGCCATACGAGCCGTTGCCTGCATCCGTTTTGTTTGCCCTTTGTTGGTTCGTTGGCATCGTCAGGGCTTCTCGATCTTACGAATGGTGACCTTCTGGTGAATGATATCGTGATCTTCATTTCGAACGGTCTGAAACTCTCTTGCAATATACTGAAGTAAGTAGCGAGTGAAGTGCCCGCCTCCAGATCGACTGCTGCACTCAATCCTGAGCCACTTCTCCTTCGGGGCCGCTACACAAAGGTGAAACCCTCCGAGCAAACTTCCGATGGATCTAGCGGCCTTGCCAGACACGTCGAGGACATCGTAAACGCCACCGCCTGTGCCTCCCAACTCTGGCCGATCTACAAACCACTCTGGCACTCCATCACCGTTTAGGTCGGCTCGTCGGACATAAACGGTTGCTGGGGGCGCCTGCGGCAAATACTGGTCAACGAGGTAAACCCGCACCACCGCAGGAATCTCCGAGAGTGGTATCTCAGTATCCTTCTCGGGCTGCTTGGCGGCGTAGTCTGGCCATGCATAGCCATCGGGTGGCTTCATCCAGGGATAGTCCTCCGCGAAAGCCGAAACAAGGGAAGTCACGAACAAGACTGGTAAAAGTAGAAGTCTCATGGCAATGGGATCGGTTCTTTGGGCTTACTTTTAAGTGATGGCAACCCCACTAGTAGGAGCCAGCGTTGATCGCGGGGTGGAGGTTGAAGTTACGGGGAAGCATGGAGAACATAGGGGCTAGTGGGTGTTGCTATCCACGCCTTGTTCGGCCTTCTTATTATGTTTCTCGTCGGACTTGCCCAAACGCCATTGCGGAGGCTCACCCTTAGCATAGCAAACTCCGATCAAGATCGCAATCGCTCCGAAAGTCGTAGCCAAAAAGGTAAGCAAATGTTCATTCGGGTCGATTACAAATGGTAGAATCGAGACTACTGCGATGAAGATGATGAATACGACCCAACCCTGCCATGCGGAGGGAAATCCCCAACCCCAGCCAAAAGTTTTTGCGGGGAACCAATAGGGTTTAGTATTCTTAGACATGATCTTGGTAAGTATCGTTTCTGCAGAACAGTGTATTATGAAAGATTTTGAGCGTGTTTAGCACTCGGTAAAGAAGTTTTAAACAATCTCATTTTAAAGTTATAGCCGAAAATCCGGTGAAACGCTAGGTATTTCCTTCTTGCACAGGGTGGTATCGCGCTGAGTGTGGGGCATGGATAAACCGTTTCTAAATATTCGGGGATGGGATTTGGCTAAGCAGGGAGACATTACTTTGGTGGCTGAGAAAAAGACAGGGTTTTCACTGTTGATTGGGCATTTTTTGAAGGCGGCGGAGCGCCGGGGATGGGTGGTGGGGGTTGAATCCGCGCGGGAGTATGTGGAGTTGATGCGAAGTCCGCTGGATTGAAGGGAAGGGGAAAGTTGAGGATGGAGGTTGAGAGATGAGAGATGAGAGATGAGAGTTGAGAGTTGAGAGTTGAGAGTTGAGAGTTGAGAGTTGAGGGTTGAGGGTTGAGAGTTAAGAGTCAAAAAAGTTTCTGTGATAAATATTCTGTCCCATAGTTTGGCGGGCAGACTTTTGTGGCAATGGTTATACGGCGGTCCAGGTTTGCATGGGGTGGGGGAGGCCGCTGCTGGTGTTGTTTCTGGCTTCCAACCATCTTGTGGGGCTGATGTCGGTTTTTTGTTTTTCTCGGACAAAAGTGCCGCCCAGCTTCGGGGAGAGGGTTGCGATTTGTCATTTGATCGAAACCCACCTATATCTGGGGATGAATTGGCGGCAAACGTGTCTCTACGGTATCTTGCTTTTGGCGGTGATCTGGGGCGGCGTGTTTGCACTCACCCAAGTGGCTCGTGCCCAGAAGATGACGGTGGAAAAAATCGGGGTGACCATGCAAAAAGTGGATTTCCCTGGTTTGACAGCGGTGGAGCGAGCCCTTTTTCTCGAAAAGCTGGCAGCTCAGATTAATCGTCTGGAGTGGGAGGAACGTCAAAAACTGCAAGCGCAGCGTCCTTTGGAGCCTTTGATTCGGGAGATGACGGAGGAGGAGCGTCTGGTTTTGCTGGAAAAGACGCTTCCGGCTGGGTTTGGGCAATTGATGGAATCTTTAAATAAAATGACGCCGCAAAAGCGCCAGCAATTTGTGAGAAAAGGGATGAATGATCTGAACGAAGCGCGAGCCCGGTTTGAGACGGCCGGGGAGGCTGACGGGGGTTTGACGATGAGGGAGTTCCCCGAGGAGACGGTGCAAAAGTTTGTCCAGCAGGGGTTTCAAAGTTATTTGGAGGATGCTTCTGCCGAGACGAAAATGGATCTGGCACCTTTGCTGGAGCAAATCCAGATCAATCTGCAAGGGATCCGGGAACGATGAACCTCGCTCGTGTGGAGGGGACAGGCGGATTTACCTTGCTGGAGTTGATGGTGGCGGTGGTGATCGTGGCAATTTTGGTGGCTTTGACGGTGTCTGCCACCCAAGTGGGCAGGGCGCGGGGTCAGCAAGTGGGTTGTGTGGCAAATCTGCGCCAGATCGGGGTGGCTTTGCAGGGATATTTGCAGGATCACCAAGGCGAATTGCCTCCGATGAAGGCGATGCGCGCGAGTACGACGGACGAGGGGCCGACGCTGGATACTGTGCTGGCTGATTACGCCGGAGGGACGGAGGTTTTTCGGTGCCCGGCAGATCGTGGAAAAATCTGGGAGCGGAGCGGGACGAGTTATTGGTGGTATGAGACGGTGACCTTGAAGGCCACGGGTGAGCATAATTATCGGAGTATTACGCTGGAGTCTTTTTTCCTGGGGACGAGCGCACCCTCGCAGATTCCCTTGGTGCTGGATAAGGAGGGATTTCATCCAGCGCCCAACCGGATTAATGCGCTGTATGCGGACGGACGTGCCGGGCCGTTGGTGGTGCAGAACCCGAATGTCACGCCATGATATAAATGGAAAATTTATGATTCATCTGGATAATCTTAGTAAACGTTTTGGTAAAAGGCTGGCGGTGGATGCGCTCTCGCTGGAGATTCCGACGGGGTCCCTGTATGCTTTGCTCGGTCATAACGGGGCGGGAAAAAGCACGACGATTGGGATGATGCTGGGGCAGGTGTTACCAGACTCCGGGCGGGTCGTTATTGGGGGACATGATGTGCGGCTGGAGCGCAAAGAGGCGCTGGATCAGGTGGGGGCCATTTTTGAGACGCCGTCGTTTTATGATTATCTGAGTGGACGAAGAAATCTGGAGATTTTTTGCAGTTACAGTCGTGCGGTGACGTTGGCCGAGATGGAGGAGGCGATAGCCATGGTGGGTTTGCAAAAGCGGATCGATGATCCTGTGCGGATGTATTCGCATGGGATGCGGCAGCGTTTGGCGTTGGCGCAGGCGTTGTTGCCGCGTCCGAAAGTGTTGATTCTCGACGAGCCGAGCGAGGGCCTCGATCCGGAGGGGATCCATGAGATGCGGGAATTGATCCAGAGCTTGCATGCGCGCTTCGATTTAACGGTGTTGGTGTGTTCGCATTTGCTTGCGGAGGTGGAGATCATCTGTCCGCAGGTGGCGATTTTGCGGGGTGGGCGTCTGCTTTTTCACGGGGAATGGCGGGGGGCCGAGCCAAGATGCGCGAGTCTGGAGGAGTTTTACTTAAAAACGGTGCGTGCCGGGAGGGAGGACGAATGAACGGGTTGGGCAAGCAATTGGGATTGGAGCTGCTGAAATTGTATGGTCGCAAGCGGACTTACATTGGCTTTGGGGCGTTTCTTTTTGTGGAAGTGCTGCTGCTAAGTCTGTTGCAAATGCGTCCGGCACAAAGGGCTTTTGCGAGGTTGCTGGAGACGAATGGGTTTGGGTTTGAGGAGTATTTCTCGGGGTTGACCCTGGCGTTTTTGATCATGACGAACACAATTTTTTTCCTTAGTTCGCTGTATCTGGCTTTGGTGGCCGGGGATATGGTGGCCAAGGAGGCGGAGGATGGGACGTTGCGGATGCTTTTGTGCAGGCCGGTGTCGCGTTTTCGGGTGTTAATGGTGAAATATCTGGCCTGCCTGGTTTACACGGCTTCGCTGATGGTGTTCATCGTGGCGACGAGCCTGCTCGCCGGGGTGGCTTACAAGGGCATGGGAGGTCTGTTTGTCTATGCGCCTTTGCAAGGCGTGTTTGGGCTGTATGAGGCGGGGCCAGCTTTGGTTCGCTATGGTTTTGCAGTGATTTTACTGTGTGTCGTGACGGCGACAGTATCGACTTTGGGCTTCTTTTTTTCCTGCTTTAACATGAAACCTGCGGCGGCGACGATACTGACCTTGTCGTTGCTTTTTATGGATATGGTGGTGCAGTTGATTCCCTATTTTGAGAGTATCAAGGGCTGGTTGTTGACCTATCACATCGGTTGTTGGGTGCTGGTGTTTCAGCCGCAGATACCGTGGTGGCGGATTGGCGAGTCGGTGGTGTATTTATGGGGATTTAACCTGAGTTTTCTGGCTGTGGGCGGGCTGTATTTTTTGAGGCGCGACTTTAAAAGTTAGCCAAAGCAAGGTCGGAGGAAGGGATCGGAGGTGAGTAGTTTGAGGGCTGCCGGCAGGGAATCCTTTACCGAGAGGATGGTGTGAAAGTTTTCCTTGAGCGAAGGGGCGATGCGCAGTGCCTCCTCCCATTCGGCGCGGTCGAAGGGGTCCCCGGCGATGGCGTGCCAGAATCCGGTGCGGGTAAAAAGGTCTGCAATGATGGCGGAGTTTTGCATTTGAAGAAGGCTGACCAGATAAGTGGCGACGCCGACTTGCAGGCCATGGAGGCGGGGGCGTGCGCTGAGGGAGTCGAGGGAGTGAGAAATGAGATGCTCGCTGCCGCTGGCCGGGCGGGAGGATCCCGCGATGGACATGGCAATGCCATTAAAGAGGAGAGCGCTGCCGAGGAGTTTCGTCCCCGCGAGATCGTGCGCGGGGTTGGCGATGAATTGGTAAACGCTGGCGTCGGAGAGCAGCGCGGCGAAGTCGTCCACGGGGGTGCCTGTGGCGTGGAAGGCGAGTTTCCAATCGGTGACGGCAGTGAATTTGGCGGCGAGATCACCGATGCCGGAGTGCCAGAGATGAGCGGGGGCGCCGAGGCAGACGGCGGTATCTAGTATCACTCCAAACGGCACCGGGGTGGGATAGGCTTGGCGCCGACCGTGTTGGGTGAGGCTGGATTGGGGGCTGCAAAAGCCGTCGTTGGAGAGGGAGGTGGGGATGGCAAAGAAGGGGAGGTTGGCGAGGGAGGCGACTGTTTTGGCCACGTCCAATGCCCGTCCGCCGCCAAAGCCGATGATGGCTTCGATGCCTTTCGGGAGTTGCTTAAAGAGATGAGTGGCGTGTTGGAAATCGATGGACTCGACGGGTGTATCGAGAAGGATGTCGCCGCCTGCCGAGGTGAGGGCAAGACGGAGGCGCTGGCGTAGTGCAAGATCGAAGCCATGGCTGTGGAAAATCGCGAGGCGGGTGTAGCTGTGGCGTTGCAGGTAGATGCCAGCGCGGTCGAGGGCACCGGGTTTGATCCGCACCAGCGAAGGGAGCGCTGTGAGGCGGGGGGAGGGAGTGTCGGGGTGAGGCGTTGGTGAAAAAGGGGGCATGAGTGCGGTTGGTAAAGATAGTTGAGTTCAAAAAGATTGTCGCACGATTTAGTCGTGCTAATTTAAAGATTCAGACAAAACAACCGCAGTTTGGAATTTTCTGAGTTGACCAAATTTTACTCATGACCACTGCCACAATCCCTTGGGAAACGCTTTTACTCGAAGGAGAACTGCATACAGGATCTGTTATTCGCAAACTTTACAGCACCGATGCTTCCGAGTATCAGGAAATGCCCCTCGCTGTCACTATGCCCAGGACAGAAGCCGACTTGAAGGGGCTGATTGCGTTTGCGCAAAAAAATCAAATCGGACTCATCCCGCGCACTGCTGGCACTTCGCTGGCAGGGCAGGTGGTCGGCAATGGGATCGTTGTCGATCTAGGGCGACATCTTCATCGTATCTTGAATATCGATGTCGCCTCACGCCGGGTGCGTGTGCAACCAGGCGTGGTGCGAAATGAACTGAACTTCGCCCTTGCTCCGCACGGCCTCTTTTTCGGTCCCGAAACCTCCACCGCAAATCGGGCGATGATCGGCGGCATGGTCGGAAATAATTCCTGTGGATCGAACTCCATCGTCTATGGCAGCACACGACAACACCTCATCTCGGCGAGGGGATTTCTCAGCGATGGGAGCGAAGTTAGTTTCGGACCCCTCACATCCGGGGAATTCCAGGCCAAATGCAATGGACCGGATACGTTGGAAACGAAAATTTATCGGACCCTGCGCGATCTGCTTTCCGATCCCAACCATCGCCTCTCCATCGGGCAGGGTTATCCCAAAAAATCCATCACACGTCGTAACACCGGCTATGCGCTCGACCTATTGATGGATGCGCAGGTCTTTGATCCCGAATCCAACAAACCCTTCAATCTCTGCCAGCTTATCGCGGGATCGGAGGGGACCCTTTTCTTTGGAGTGGAATTCGAGTTAAACTGTGAACCCATTCCCGCACCTGCCGTGGTCCTTTGCGCGCATTTTCGTTCGGTCGATGAGGCTCTCCACGCCAATCTCATAGCTATTCGCCATCTACCTAGCGCGAGTGAGCTGATTGATAAAAACATTCTCGATTGCACAAAGAAAAATATCGAGCAAAACAAGAATCGCTTTTTTGTCGAGGGCGATCCCGGTGCCATTCTGGTGATCGAAATTCGGCGTGACGATCCCAGCGAAACCGAGCGCGTGCTGGTTGCAATGGAAGCGGAATTGCGTGCGGCTGGATTTGGCTATGCCTACCCGGTGCTCCGGGGTGAGGATGTAAACAAAGTCTGGGAACTCCGCCGCGCCGGGCAGGGCGTGATGACCAATGTGGTGGGGGACACCCGCCCAGCCGAGGTGGTCGAAGACACGGCGGTCGATGTGCAGGATTTGCCCAGTTACATCGCAGAGTTTGACGCTTTGATGCGCCTGAAATACGGCATCGATTGCGTCTATTACGCCCACGCTGGCTCGGGTGAGCTGCATACGCGTCCGCTCATCAATCTCAAGTCTGAAAAAGGTCACAAAATGTTCCGCGCCATAGCCGAGGATATCGCCGCGCTTGTGAAGAAATACCGCGGATCGCTCAGCGGCGAACACGGCGATGGTCGTCTCCGTGGCGAGTTCATCCGTTTTATGACGAGCGACGCCTGCTATGCTCTCATGCGCCAGGTAAAAGACCTCTTCGATCCCCGGCATTTGTTTAATCCTGGAAAAATCATCGACACACCGCCGATGGATGAATTTCATCGTTACAGTGCCGGGCACCCGACGCCGGAATACGAAACGATTTTCGATTTCAGCGATGTCCAGGGAGTGCTGCGCGCGGCGGAAAAATGCAACGGCTCGGGCGACTGTCGCAAGACCGCCATCTCGGGCGGAACGATGTGTCCCAGCTACATGGCCACCCGTGAGGAAAAAGACACCACACGGGCAAGAGCTAACATACTGCGTCAGATACTAACCAATCCGCCAAATCCCAGCCAGCCTTTTGTCAGTGAGGAAATCAAGGAGGTAATGGATCTCTGCCTTTCCTGCAAAGGTTGCAAATCGGAGTGTCCGTCCAATGTCGATATCGCAAAGCTCAAAGCCGAGTTCCTCCAGCATTATCATGATGCCAAAGGAATCCCGCTGCGCACCCACATGATCTCGCGTTTTGCGGAAAGTTCCGCGCTTGCCTCTCTCGCACCCTGGGCCTGGAATCTGGTCTTCGGCACGACGTGGACGCGGCGGCTGGCAAATCGAGCCGTGGGATTTCACCCGGATCGCACCATCCCTATGCTAGGTAGGCAGCCGTTTAAAAAATGGTTTGCCAGCCATACCCCGGATAAATCCAGAATCCAGGGCAGGGTTTATCTATTTTGCGATGAATTTACCAACTACAACGATCTGCCGCTTGGCGTCGCGGCGGTGAACCTCCTGGAAAAATTGGGCTACGAAGTGATTATCCCCCGGCATGTCGAGAGCGGACGCGCCTCTCTATCCAAGGGTCTGCTTCGCCGGGCGCGTGGGTTTGCCGAAAAGAATGTTTCCCTGCTCCATCCATTGGTTAGCTCCACAACACCTCTCATCGGTCTCGAACCATCAGCCATCCTAACTTTTCGCGACGAATATCCCGATCTTCTGCGCGGTGAAGCACAAAAAAAGGCGCGAGACCTGGGTGAAAACTGCCTTCTCATCGAAGATTTTATCGCCCGGGAAATGGATGCCGGACGTATTGCCACCGATGCATTTACACGGCAGAAAAAAATCGTCCATCTCCATGGTCATTGTCAGCAAAAAGCCCTTGGATCGCTCACCCCCACCGTGCGCCTGCTGGAGCAACTGGCCGGATACGATGTAAGAACCATTCCATCGGGTTGCTGCGGTATGGCGGGGTCTTTTGGCTATGAAGTGGAGCATTACGACTTATCTCAAAAGATAGGAGAACTCGTTTTATTTCCTCGCGTCAGACAAGCGAAGACAGAGGAGCTTGTCGCAGCGCCGGGCACGAGTTGCCGTCATCAAATTCACGATGCCACAGGCAAAAGAGCTTTACACCCCATCCAATTGCTGCACACAGCACTTCGTTAGAAAGTGGAACGGCATTATCTTTGCCGCTTTCGCCTACCTCTACTCCTCGCCGAGAAGATTCGCACGATCAAGAAACACCGCGTTTACCGAAACGGGGCCACTGATCGCCTCGACTAGAAGACGCGCGGGGCCACGAAAGCGAAATTGATAGATATGTTGCACGCCAGGACGATCCATGGCCTCATAAAAGACAGACTGGGAGGGATCGTTCGCCGCGACCAGGGTGACGCGATGTGTGCGATCATCCCGAAAACGCGCTGGTAACACCACGGTAAGGTAGTAAACTTTACCGGTGCCTGGGGTAATCTCCAGAATACCTGGTGCATTGGGGCTAACCACGCTTAACCCGCGATCCGAACCTGTCGTGGTCCCGAGACGATAGCTGAGGCTAAGATAATCCAGCACCGTCCAGCCCGAGACCGCCTCCAGGGTGTCGCCACCGGGCAGGTTGACACTATCTGTAAAAGTTGTTGGATCCCATGAAAACAGGCGATAACCGGCTGATCCGATGTTGTTTCGACTGAGGTTACCTAATAAAGGGTTCAAACCCTGCCAGGCGGGTTCACCAAGAGCCGGGTTGCCTGCCAGCACCGGATAAACTCCGGGTTCCCGGCCTGGCTGCTCAAATTCCCCGGCACGTTCCACGATTAACTGTGGACTGGCCGGGGTGCTTGTCACTAGATTGGAAGCGACAGATTCCGAGCCGTCAACCATTGCGGAAACAGAAAACCATATTCTTTCCCCATTCGTAAGATTCCCCATGAGCACTGTGTTGTCACCGTTAGTTTCCTGGACTAACCGGGGTATTCCCTCCGCGCGATCTGTCGAATAAATGCGGTAGGAGCCGGCGCCTGGAACTGGATTCCAGGCAAGACGGGTCGAACGATCCCCTGCCTGTGCCGATAAGCCGGTTGGAAATAAGCCAGGCAATGTGCTGACTACGACAGGGAATTTTTGCCCGAGTTGACCCGTGCCAGCGTATTGCCGGATCGTCTCGGTGCCCTGGATGAGCCAGCGTTGCGGACCGTTTTGGCTCTCATCGTTTACCCAGAGATAGACCCTGCCTGCCACTTGCACGATACTTGGATAAGCGCTGTTGCCAGCCCGGCCAGGAACGATGATCTCGAAGGGATCGTGACCCCAGCCCGATTCGCCAAACTGGCCGATGAACAAGCCGTTGTCGTAGAAATGCATGAATTGTCCGGCCTGGGTATCGTTCCAGAATTCGCCGTGATAACCGAAGAAAATATGCCGTCCCAAAGCCAGGGCGCTGTTACCTGGGTAGTTGACTCCATCTCCTATGCCAAAAGAACCGAGCCCGTCTAGTGGTATGTTAGTAAGAAGCGAGGGGCTGGCCTTCCAGAGCCAGTCGGTGCCACCTGGACGTATTCCGCCAAGATGCCAGCCATTGTTTTTGGAGGGATCGAAGGAAACGATAATGCCGCTCGAAGTGATGGGCACACTCGGATCGCCCAGGCCGCAGCAACGGCGGACGGGATCTTCGGGGTTGGCCGGAGCGGAGGCTAACAATTGATAGTCGCCCCATTGCGGATCACCAGCGGCGCTATATCCGATGAGCGGTTTTTCTTCAAAAAAGATCCGGCTCCCGGCAGGTGGTGGCGCGGTGAAATTAAAATGGGTGGCTCGCCGCATCGCGCCACTGGGCGTGAAGAATTCGAAAACATCTGTGCCTTGAGAATCGGTTTGCAACTGAATGTTAGTAAACCGCAGGCCGTTGGTGGTAAGTTCTACGAATTCACGTTCGGCACGATCCCGATTGGCGGTGAGGGCATAGGTTTTGCCATTGGCCAGAGTGGTCACCTGGCGCAGGCCGCTGGTAAAAGAGAAGTAGGCCTCGGGCATCCCGCCCGCCCAGTTGCGCACGAGCGTCCAGCCTTCGCGCAAGGGTTTGCTGTAATCCACGGCAAACTCGAGGTAATCGCAAAACACCCGCGTGGGATCGGTGGCATCGACGCTCACCGAGTAAGAGATATTTTGGAATTGGACCGTTTCGATCACGTCGCGATTGGATGCGTAATGCAAGAGGCGGCGATTCCCGGAATCGCCCACCCAAAAGCTTCCGTCGGGTGCAAAAGTAATGCACCCTTTGACGACCCCCTCGCGGTCGCGAAACAAAAACTTTTCATTGCTAACATCCGGCCCATTCGAGGCGTAACCGCCGGGCACGCCTAATGTCCAGGCTGGCGAGCCGCTGGCGTTCCAGGCCTTGACCTGCTGGCTTTCGCCGGCATCGATCACCGCAACGAGGGAGCCATCTTTGGCGGTGGCCAGATCGATGGGCGATGAGAGATCGCTGGCCACGGTGATGAAGGTGGGTTTTGTGCCGGGGGATAGGATTTTTACCAGGGTGTTATTACTTAGCACCCACAGATCGCCGTTTGGGGTAAATCCACAGGCACCAGGCGAGGGCAGATTTATTTCACCCAGAGTGGCGCCGGTGCGTTTGTGGAGAAGATAGATTTTATGATCGGGCCGCACGCTGACGGCTAAGAAATCCCCGTCTTTTTGCACTGCCAGCCCCGACAAGCCGGGGTTTTGGCCCACGCGGATGCCATTGGCAAAGGGAAAAAAACCGGCGGGGCCATTTTCGATGATGCAACCCTGCTCGAAGCTGGCACTTTCGCGGGTGGAAACTTTGGCGGCGACGACAAAGCCCGGGCCGCCTCGCAATTCGCGCGTCACAGGATCGGTGCTCCAGGGGCTGGCAAAATAGACCCATTCGTCGTCGCTATCCGTGGCGTTCCACTCGGGGCTGTAGATCGTGCTGGAGCGATTTTCGATTTTTTTCTCCACCGCATTCCAATACCAGCACCAGCGGTCGTTGACCCTTTGGGGATCGTTGGTTAGGAAATGTCGAAAATCGTAGTCGCCCTCGGTGTAGCCAGTGATGTAAAACGCGTCGTTGCCAGTGATGGTGAGATCGGTGACCGGGCCGAAGCCGCGATGCACCGTGCGACCGAAGGGTGCGGTGGACGTATTACCGATGCCTCCTTCCCAGACGTAGTTGGCGCGGTGCGAGATGAGGCGCACTGCATAGGTGTCGATGGGCACGGGTTGTTGCGCATCGTTTTTACCGTCCCAGGTGCCGGTGTGGGTGCCGGGACGATATTCCATTTTGCGCCAAAGTGTGCGAACGAGTGTGCCATCGGGCCGGTAAACCCCGGCGCTGGTGGTGGTGCGTTCGTCGAGGTTAAAAGTGAAATCGAGCGTTTCGGCCTTCCCTGTTAGGAAAGGCAGACAGAAAAAGAGAAGGGAAATCCAGAATGCACGTCTCACCACGGGGAAAAGTATAGCACGATTTGAGCCGGTGGCAGTTTACGATTTTCGGCGCACCATCAGCAGGCGCAGGGCAATCGCGCCGAGCCAGACCCACGGCCAGACAAACCCAAACTGCGAATAAAAAGTGGGCTGAGGTTTTGCACGAAAGGTGAGTTCGGTGCTGAGGATGCCAGGCGTGCCGGCGGCGAGCATCTGGCGGACGCGTCCCTGGGCATCGACGACGGCAGTGATGCCTGTGTGGCTGGCGCGAATGAGCGGGAGGCCGGTCTCGGGTGCGCGAAACAGGGCGTTAAGAAAATGCTGACGCTCGATCACGCGATCAGAAAACAGGCTGTCGTCGGTGAGATTAAGGAGAATGTTGGCTCCGGCCTGGGTGTTGGCGCGGGCGAGAGAGGGCAGGGTGTCCTCGTAGCAGATCAGGGGGCCGAAACGCGTGTCGCTGCCAATCAACCAAAGTGGGCTGGCCGATTTTCCGGGGCTGAATTGATTTTCATAAAACGGGAGTAAATGGCGTTTGCGATAGGTCTGCAAACCCGTGAGACCGGGTGGGATGGCGTAGGCGCTATTAAAAGAGCCATCGGGGGAATGTTCCTGGCTGCCGGTGATGAGCCAGGGGCTGTTGGAATCGAGGGTGAGATCGTATTCGGCGGCAATTTTTTTTACCTCGTCGAGCGAATCGAGGAGGGGTTGTCCGGGAGCGGATTCGGGCCAGATGATCACTGCGGGGTTTTGCAGTAAAGCCAGAGAACTTAGCCGCAGATAATCGCGCAGCGGATCACGGGTTTCGCCTGCCTGGATGAGGGCTAGGCGGATGGTGCGGTCGCCTGGTTCCTGGAAAGAAAGGCTCAACCCCAGGCTGAACGAGCCGAGGACCAAGGCCAGGCCAAAGGTGAAATCGGAGCGGGAGGCAAAGGTGAGACGACCGGCCTCGGTGGCAATGCGGGCCACGGTAATCACGGCGATGAGATTGGCAAAAGCGATGAGCCAGGAAAGAAATGGCACGCCGCCAATGGAGGTGATTTGCAGGAAGGGGATGTTGGCGTGGAGAGCGACGCCGAGGCCATTCCAGGTGAAGCCGCCGAAGAGCCAGCCGCGCAGCCATTCCAGCAAAGCCCAGGCGGAGGCAAGCGTGACGGCGATGGAAATACTGGTAAGCGAACGGCTCCACGGTGATTCTCCCGGTTCGGGGCGGGAAAGAGGCAGCCGACCAACCCGCGTTCCGGAAAACCAGGTCCAGACCGCTGGATACAACGCCAGATAGAGGGTTAGCCCCAGCCAGCCGAGCGGGGTGACTTTTCCCAGCCAGAAAAAGGTCGAGCCGTAAAAAATGATCCCCGCCACGAAACCGATGAGCAGGCGTTGACGGGCATTTTTTTTCCCCAGCCAGGCGACGGCGAGCAAAGGGGTGAGGGCGAGCCAAATGAGCCAATCCTGTTCGTAGGGGGCAAAACTAAGGAGAAGCATTAGCCCGCTGGGCAGGGCAGCCAGCCAGGGCCAGGCGGTGCGTAGCCAGAGCCATCGGCTCGTTTCTCCAGGCTGCACCCTAGCGTTTGTCTTTGAAAATATCGAAGGCGCCTTGCCCAACAGTGTTGCTGGCAGAGGAAGCCGGAGCAGTAGCATTCGTAGCCAGCACCGTTTCAATATCTTTCAAAACCGCGCCGGGTCCCCGATAATTGCCATCGGCGTAGGCCGTGCTTAAAACGTTCCCATCTGCATCCATAAAAGTCATGTTTGGGATGCCGTTGCCCGTCGCTTTTACCAAATCCATGTGCTGCTCGATCTTGGTGTGTTTGATCGCAGGAAAAGACATTTTATAGCCTTCCATGTATTTTTCCATGTCGGCGGGCGACTTATCGCTGCTGACAAAGATCAACTCAAAGCCGGGATACTTTTTTTTGATCTCTTCATACCACGTCACCAATCCTGGAGTGAATTTGCGGCAGGGCGGGCACCACTCAGCCGAAAAATAAAAGGCCACGTGCGTGTTGCTCGATGACTGCACAGTGGCGGGGTTGACGCTTTTTCCCTCGATAACCACCAAATCACCTGCCAAAGCAGTCAAAACCTTACCTGCGTAAGTCGCCGGTGAAGCAACCAAGGAAAAAGCCAAAGACACAATTAACAGTCGGATATTAAAACTCATAGATTGCACCATCCTATATCATGCCCGACTTGCAAGCTCCACTTTATCCGCGCGGGCAGGCTTGCATTCCGCATTCGACATTCCGCAAACCATCGTTAAAATCCACGTCCCTATGTCCGCCACGCCCGACGAACGCAAAACCCTCGAAGAACGCCACCAAATGTCCGATCTGGAGCGGCTCCGCCATTCCGCCGC
>JBBRFA010000091.1:0-15016 GCA_038225185.1 Chthoniobacterales bacterium | reverse complement strand
TATTGGAAATTGCCATCCTTCACGGTGATATCCACTTTGCTAACCGGCGAACCTTCGGCGAGGCGGGTGAGCATTTCCTTGCCGATCTCCGGAAGCATGGTGTTGGTGATCATGGCATCGACCATGCGGGCGCCACGCTCCAGTTCGGTGCAACGTTGGGCAATGAGAACGGGCACGTCGTCGCTGTAGGTGAAGGGCACTTTATAGTTTTCCACGATGCGTTTGCCGACTTTTTTGAGGTTGAGCCCGATGATGATTTTTAACATTTCGACCGTGATCGGGTAAAACGGAAGGACCAAAAGGCGGTTTAGCAAAGCGTCGGGGAAGACTTTGGTGAGGGGGCCGCGCATGGCTTTTTCCAATCCTTCGGCGTTGGGCATGAGGTCGGGGTCTTTGCACATGTTGATAATGACATCCTGCGCGGCGTTACTGGTGAGGAGGATAATGGTGTTTTTGAAGTCGATGTAACGGCCTTCGGAGTCTTCCATCCAGCCTTTGTCGAAGACTTGGAAAAAGATTTCGTGGACGTCGGGGTGAGCTTTTTCGACTTCGTCGAGGAGGACGACGCTGTAAGGTTTGCGGCGGACGGCTTCGGTAAGTTTACCGCCTTCGCCGTAGCCAACATACCCGGGAGGCGATCCTTTGAGCGTGGAGACGGTGTGCGCTTCCTGGAATTCGCTCATATTGATGGAAATAATGTTTTGTTCCCCGCCGTAAAGGGCTTCGGCGAGGGTGAGGGCGGTCTCGGTTTTGCCGGTGCCGCTGGGGCCGACGAGCATGAAGACGCCGATGGGTCGGTTGGGGTTGTCGAGACGGGCGCGGCTGGTCTGGATGCGCTTGGCGATGGTATCGAGGGCGGTGCGCTGGCCGATGACGCGGCGTTCGAGCACGTCGGCGAGTTTAAGGACTTGTTCGATCTCGTTTTTGACCATGCGCCCGACAGGAATACCCGTCCAATCGGCGACGACGCTGGCCACGGCACTGGCATCGACACCGGGGAAAATGAGCGGGTTTTCGCCTTGGAGTTCTTTGAGTTGAAGCTGGAGCGCGGCGAGTTCGGCAACGAGTTTTTCGCGTTCTTCGGGGGCGATTTGTCCGCTGGCAGCGGCGATGTCGGTCTCGGGAGCTGGAGCTTCGGCTCCAGTGTGGGCGGCTTTAACGGCTTCGTCTGGGGCGATACCGGCGGTGCGCAATTTGGCGCGGAGATCGAGGACCTTGCCGACGAGTTCCTTTTCTTCGGCCCAATGTTTTTCGAGTTCGACGAGGGCAAGTTTTTCCGTGGCAAGCTTTTCGGCGACTTCGATTGTGCGAGTTTTATGATCGACGCCGACAGCGGATTCGCGTTGAAGGATTTCGACTTCCGTTTCCAGCGCCTGAATGCGACGGCGATTGTCATCGACCTGGGCGGGAACCGCGTGCTGACTGACGGCGACCCGGGCGCTGGCGGTGTCGATGAGGCTGACGGCTTTATCGGGTAATTGGCGACCGGTGATATAACGATGCGAGAGGCGGACGGCATTATCGATGGCTTCGTCGAGAATTTGCACGCGGTGATGTTTCTCAAAAGGAGCGACGACCGCGCGCATCATGCGAATGCATTTGTCCACGTCGGGTTCATCGACTTTGACGGTTTGAAAACGGCGGGTGAGCGCGGGATCTTTCTCGATGTGTTTTTTGTATTCATCCCAGGTAGTGGCGGCGACGGTGCGGAGAGTGCCGCGGGCAAGAGCGGGTTTTAGGAGGTTGGCGGCGTCACCTGTCCCGGCGGCTCCACCGGCACCGATGAGGGTGTGAACTTCGTCAATGAAAATAATGATGGGCTTGGGCGAGGCCTGGACTTCGTCGATGACGCTGCGAAGACGTTGCTCGAATTCGCCCTTCATGCTGGCACCCGCTTGGAGGAGGCCGATGTCGAGGGACAAAAGGCTGACATCTTTCAAAGCGGGAGGTACATCGCCCGCCACGATGCGGTGGGCAAAGCCTTCGACGACGGCGGTTTTGCCTACGCCCGCTTCGCCTGTGAGGATGGGGTTGTTTTGACGGCGGCGCATGAGAATATCGACGCATTGCCGGATTTCTTCGTCGCGTCCGATGATGGGATCGATCTCGCCTTTGCGGACTTTTTCGGTGAGGTCGGTGGTGAAACGCTTGAGGGCTTCCTGTTTGCCGAGGGCGGCAGGGGCGATGGCTCCGCTGGCGTCGCCCGGTGAACCTCCGGCGGCACCGGAACCGTCGGCGGGGTCGAGGTTATCTTCGGAGGAACCGGCGACGATTTTCTGGAAATCGTCGGAGAGGATGCCTTCTTTTAATTTGCCAAATTCCTTGGCGATACCTGGCAGGAGATGGCGCAGGCCGGGATTTTTTAAAAGAGCGACGACGACATGGCCAGAGCGGACCTGGAGGTCTCCGAAGAGAAGCGAGCCGAAAAGAAAACCAGATTCCACGGCTTCCTGCAATTGGGGCGCGAAGCCAGAAATGGAGGTGGCGCCGCGGGGGAGCCGGTCCAGGGTGGAGGTTAGCTCGGTGGCGAGCCTGGATTCGTCGATGCTAAAATGTTTGACGATGCGCAACAGATCGGAGTCGGTCGATTGGACTAATTGAAAGATCCAATGAACGAGTTCGACGTTGGGATTGCCGCGCATTTTACAAAATACGGTGGCGCCTTCCAGGGCTTTGTAAGCGATGGTGTTAAGTTTGCCAAAGAGAACTGCAGGTTTGATTTCAGCCATGGGGTGTGTTGGTTAGGATTTAGGATTAAGGGTTTGCGAAATGGGAGGAAAACAGCGTGGATGAGTAAGTTAGCCAGGATGATTGACTATTGAAGTTCTATCTGGAAAAACGAGGTCCTGGCACGCTTAAATTTGTGAAATCGGAATAAAAAGCGCACATCTCAATTATTTTCGGTCTCAAAAATAGGATCCTCGGCATCTTTAATAAAATCGATGCTTTTCATCCAGCAGGATTGCCCAAGCTGGCCAAATTGCCCGAGGCTGGCGGTTGGCACTTCGGAGGCGAGGACGACGCATTGCACGTCCCATTTAAGTTCGTAGCCCACGTAGTTTAACACCCAGGCTTTGAGGCGTTTGAAAGACGGGCCGCTCGGCAGCATTCGTTCGAGATCGATTAACTTCATCGGTCCCATCCGAATGCGAAATTTAAGTTGGGTATCGTATTTTTTTGCGCCGACGATGGTCGTGAGGCCCAAGGCTCCGGTCTCGGGAGATTCGCCGAGACGACATTGGTTGGCTTCGGGCACATTCATCCAAAAACCGGTAAATTCCTCGATGGAGGTGCGAATGCCGAAGAAGCCTTCGATGATGGCGTGCAGCCCTTCGGCGTGCCGGGTCTGGCAGGCGAGACGACCGGCAAAGTAAAGTTTCGCCCGATCCGGCACCGCGTCCCGGGCATACAAAGACTCCATCCCGATGCCAAATAAACTGCCAATGTAAGCGGCAAAACGGGACGACTCCGGACGGTCGAAATCGGCTGTTTTTTGCGCCGAAGCCCATGCCCGATAAAAGAGGGAAACGAAGCGATGATTAAAAATATCGAGGAAACGAGCCTGGGTATGATCCTTGGCCGACAGGATCCGCCCAATGATAAATTCGGTGATATGGGTGGGCAACGGTCCGTTGGGTCCGAGCAGGCCGAGGAATTGGATGAACATCCGCGCTGGCCCTTCGCCGGGAACATTAAATTGATCGATCGTTGACGGGGAAAATGCGAGGGAAGGTTTCTGCCCAAATCGCAGCCAATCGTCGCGCAAACGCTGGGAGGAGCCTATGCGTGGGGAGTCGCGAAAATGACTTTCCAACAGACGCACCGCGCGAAAAAAACCGAACGCGTGCGGATTGGCAGCCAGACGGTCAATCAAATGATCGGTCTCTTCCCTGGATGGGCTGTCCATCGGATGATCTCCCCTCTGGTTTGTGAACGAATGACGGTCTCGGTAAACGAGTTGATCGAGACATAACGTGCGAAAAATTGCTCCAAAACGGAACCCAGGATAAAAATGCCGGTGCCTTCAAAATTGTGTTCGTCGAACTCCACCACCACTTCCAAACCGCGACCGAAGGTGAGCGAACCGGGCGATTCAACCCGCCGGATGATGGGTTTGCACCAGGCGGCAGTGATGCCTTCGATTTGCTTCTGGCTGCGGACATCGCTGGCATCGCAATAAAGCTTTAACATCTCCCGCAGACCGGCCGGGCCTACATTGTTATCCGCACCCCCGTTGCCGACCTCGGATTGGTTGTTTAGCAAAGAGAGATAATTGAGCGACATGTGACTGATGATTCGCCAGGCAATTTCGCCATCTGGATGGGCCGGACGCGGATCGGTGGGACCTGCCACACAACGAATCGAGGTGACTGGGGCAAACAAATCGAGGCGAAAATCGGTGCGTCCCTGCCGGGTTGCGAGCTGGATGGGGAGATGACGATTGGTGCAAAGTGCGCTGACATTCATTTGCGCGAGGTCGGAACGATAAGGAGCTGCCTGGGCATCGACGAGGGAGATATAAACTTCGCTCCCGGTGTAGGAGGAGCGGGCGCCGAACTGTTTTTCACGAGCGGAAAGAACTCGGGGCACGCGGTGGGCGTTAAAATAAGCCGCCGATTCGAGATCGATATCCCGGGCGAGATAAAAGGGCTGGAAGATTTGTTGCGACTCGGCCGAGGCCCCCTGCCCCACGACTTTTTGCACCTGATAAATTTCAAAATCGAGGGGACGCGTGAGATCAGCGACGGCATGATATTCGGAAAATTTATCGCCCAATGAAATGGGATCGAGGCGTTTCGGAAAAAGATTGACTATCGGGGTGCAAAAAAGCTCGAAAGTTTCCGCATCGACCAGTTGCTCGAGGCGGGGATCGGCGGCTTTAAGAAGAATAATGAGATCGACTTGTTCGCAATCGCATTTTCCAAGGGCGGCAAGGAGCTGGGTAAATTCAAAAAACAGAAAACGCTCGGGTATGGCGAAGTATTCCTGCACCAACCGATATCCCTCGAAGCCCCGCGGAGCGTAGGGCAGGAGAGCCTCGTTTTCGCTCAGGCCCTGTCGCCGGATGGTTGAGGCAGGAAGAACGTGACACACGTTTCCCTGGTTTTTTGCCGTTTGCACCACGACATGGCTGGCATGGGCAAAAATTTGTTCGAAAATCGTGGCGGGGGTTTCATTAAGTCCCCGCACAAATACAGACAGCCGATCCAGTTCCAGCGTCTTAAACTTCGTGCCGCCGTTGGTCTGGAGCCGGATGCGAATGGCGGCCTTGCCTCGCAAGGCATCGGGCAGGCCAAGCTCCGACATGTTGCGGGTGAGATATTTGCCTTCGGCGACGCGCAAAGGCCAGATGCGGACATCGTGCGCGGAGCGAAATTCGCAGGGAGTGTCGCTGGCACTGCTGTTGCCGTGCAACACACTGCCGCGCGGAACCAGGAAGCCCTCCGGTGTCCCCGCAGAATTGGGGTCGGCTTCCATGCGCACAACTGCCATGGAGGGGGTCGGACAAAGAAATTGAGGGTAAACCGTTTCGAGAATCGATTGCGTGAAGCGTGGAAATTCCGCATCCAACTTCAATTGCACGCGGGCGGCAAGGTAGGCAAACCCCTCCAGCAAGCGCTCGACATAGGGGTCGGGGCACTCCTCTTTGGCCTCTTTATCGATGGCCAGACGCCCGGCAATTTTAGGAAATTCGCGGGCAAATTCTCCCGCAGACTCTCGCAGATGCTGCAACTCGCTGTTGTAAAGGCCCAGGAAATTCCGATTCATAATTCCAGTGAAAAAGCCGGGGCAGAATACCGTGATTTTTTTCCATTCATAACGTTATCTCGCCGGTCTCCACGTCCAGAGAGGTTTTGATGAAAAGCTTTTCGGGAAATGGACGCGCCCAGAGTTCTCCGCGAATCTCAAAAACCAGGGTGCTGGGTGAACCTTTCACCGATTCCTGCACGGCATTCACGACCAGAGTATGCGGCACGATGCGGGGTTCGAAGTTATGCACAGCCTTGGCCACAGCGGCCTCCAATTCTTCGATGTCGATGCTTGCCACCCCCCGGCCGGAGAGTCCTGGTTTGCCGAAATTGAATACTGAAGATTCGACATACTCGAATTCGTCCAGACCTTCCGATTCGTGATGACTGCTCGCGTTGAGCAACCAGCTTAGATCGCGCAACACTGCGGTCCGATAGTCCGAAAGAGAGATCACACGGTCGTGTCGTCCCTCCTGACGATTATTGACATCCTCGTCGAGCAATCGATCGAAAAGGCACGGTTGCAGCCGCTCGTTGGGCGTTGATTTCGAGATAGCCATGGTGGTTTAACTTTGCAGAATCGAAATGTGAGATTCGAGCAAAAAAAGTCCCGCGACTAGGACTCGGGGGTTACGGTGACTTCCGGTTGATTAAACTTGATCACCAGGGTTTCCAACAAAGGGTAATCTCCCTGGTCGGTGGAAAAAAGGCGTTGTCCCAGGCCGGTGAAAAAATCTTCCCCCACCTCCTGCCAGTCTGTGCGACGTGCCAGACGGATTGCGCTATCGGGCGATTGTTCGCTGCCGGCGTAGCGCACCGGGATCAAGCCGGAACTTTCCCCTCCGTTGGTCCAGGTAAAGGCGGCGGCGATCCAGACCAGATCGCGTAAATCGGTGGGCGATGTAATGTGGATCTTGGAAATGCGATTGAAAGGCACCCAGTAGTATTTGCCATCGATCACTGCTTCGAGAACAGGCCCCAGCCGGGAATCGGCATCGGCCAGCCACTCAAAGTCGTGCTCGTTGATGCTTCCAGAAATCGCCGGCGCAGCTTCCAGAGCTTTGCTGACCAATTCCCTGGCCTCCGGGAGGTTTCCAGAAGCGAGCAATGAATTGGCATGCACCAACCAACCGATCCATTCCTGGGGTTCACCAAAAATGAGCGGGCTGCGTTTTCCCGCAAAAACCTCGGCACGCAAAGCTTCGCACTGAATCACGGGAAGAAAAATTTGCGCCAGTAGCTTGCAATCCGGGCCGATATCGCCGACCAGATTTAACTGGGTAAGCGCCTTGTCCCAACTGCCGTTCACGCTTAACAATTGGAAAAGAAAGATGCGAAGTTTGTAATCGGATGGATCATTTTTGATGGCTTCGCGCAGCGAAAGCAAGGCGCTGTCGAGATCGCCTGCGCGGATAAATTCTTGAGCTGTCATAAGGAATGTTGAATGAGCGATGAAGCAATAAAATAAACTGCCGGGGCCATGTCCCATCCACTCGGTGGGTGGCTGCCAGGCAAGGATTTTGAGAGATTATGAAAACAGCCGACGCGAGTTTTGGCAAACCCCACGTCGGCTGTTTATCATGAGTCTTCTGTAGCGAACTAACCTTTTACGTTCCCTGCGATATCCCAGCTATAGGGAATGGTTGTGCCAGCTTTACCGTCTTTACTTTGTGGCGTGTAGTCGAGGGCGACTTTCGCGAAATTCAAGGTAATAGTTTCAGTAAGGCGATCTTCGCCGCCGGAACCGCCGGTTGACACAGAGGTTACAAGCACATCTGTCAGCTTGATTTTGATGTATTCGACGGGGTTTTCCCCGGCTTTACGCACGATGAGGTTTGCCTCGGGATAATGCTTGCCATTGGAACCAGCGAGCAGGAGATGCGGAGTGGCACTGTCAACGTATTTTGTGAAGGAGAGATCCAGCACATTTACTTTGCCGGAACCCGCGCCGCCACCGATCTGGGCACTGCCAGAGTTGGAGAGTCCCCAACTCCAGGCTAACACATCGATTTTTTCTTTGTGCTTGCTGTCAGCGGATTCACCTTTGATGTCTCCGATTTTAATGAACATGTCTAAAGCCATATACTTATTTCTTTCAGTTTAATGTTGATGTTTTTGTTTTGTTTTTACTAACCGCAACCAAAACATCGGAGCCATGGAAATGAAATTCCATACCTGTCGTAATCTTAGTAACGATATAAATGGTTTCTCTTATTTGCCACCTTTGCCGGAAGGAAGTTTCGATACCAAACGGAGCGAAACAGTGAGTCCCTCCAATTGATAATGGGGTCTTAAGAAAAATTTGGACGTGTAATACCCTGGATTTCCCTCCACTTCCTCAACGACCACCTCAGCAGCGGCGAGAGGGCGACGGGCTTTATCAGATTCGGAAGCGGTTTCGCTGGCCACGCAAAATTGTTGGATCCAGCTATTGAGCCACGATTCCATATCGCTGCGCTCTTTAAACGAACCAATTTTATCGCGCACCATGCACTTCAAAAAGTGAGCGAAACGGCAGGTGGCAAAAAGATAAGGGAGACGGGCGGCAAGATTGGCGTTGGCCGTGGCATCGGGATCTTCGTATTCCTGGGGTTTTTGCAACGATTGAGCGCCCACGAAAACGGCGTAATCCGTATTTTTCCAATGCGAAAGGGGCATCAAGCCGTTTTTCGCCAATTCAGATTCGCGACGGTCAGTGATCGCCACTTCGGTGGGACATTTCATATCCACCCCACCATCGTCCGTGGGGAAGGTGTGCACGGGTAATCCTTCGACCATCCCGCCACTTTCCACTCCGCGAATGGAGGCGCACCACCCATAAAGTTTGAAGGCGCGGGTAACATTAACTCCCATGGCGTAGGCCGAGTTCATCCAGCAATACTTGCTGTGATCAGCCCCTTCGGTGTCTTCTTCAAAGGCAAATTCCTCCAGCGGATTGGTTTTCGCGCCGTAGGGAATACGAGCCAGCACACGCGGCATGGTGAGACCCAGATAACGAGCGTCTTCGGAGGCGCGGAGAGAACGCCAGGCGGCGTAATCGGGCGTCTGGAAAATCTTGGTGAGATCGCGTGGATTGCTTAACTCCTGCCACGTATCCATGTTCATCAAAGTGGGAGCTGCGGCAGTGATAAACGGGCAGTGTGCTGCCGCCGAGATTTGCGCGATGCTGCCGAGTAATTCGACATCGGGTGCGGAATGATCGAATTGATAGTCCCCAATAAGGCAACCGTAGGGTTCGCCGCCTGGTGCGCCAAATTCTTCTTCGTAGATTTTTTTGAAGATGGGGCTTTGATCCCAAGCTGTGCCCTTGAATTTCTTCAGGTTTTTGGAAGCTTCTTTTTTGGAGATGTTCATCACCCGGATTTTCAATTTTTCGTCTGTTTCCGTGTTGCTGACGAGATGATAAAGTCCGCGCCAGCTTCCCTCGAGAGATTTGAAGTCCTCCTGGTGGATGATTTTGTTGACTTGCTCGCTCAATTTACGATCAAGCTCGCTGATGATGGATTGGATGGAGGCGATAACGTCGTCGCCCAACAGTTTGGTGCTGCCCAAGGCTTGCTCGGCGAGAGTTCGCACAGCGGATTGCACAGCCGATTTGGCAGAGTCGCTTTTGGGTTTGAATTGCGTGTTGAGGAGCGATTCAAACTCGCTGATTTCTTCGGTGGCGACGGCGCCCGTCTGTAGTTGCGAAGTAGGTTCTGCCATAATATTAGAATTGGGTGATGCGATTGCTTAAATAAGAGGAGATTGTGGAAGGGGTTTTACTGTGGGGTCTCGGGCTTGGGTGTCGCTGCGAGAGATTTTAAGAGATCGGGATTGGAGAGCAATTGCCCGAGCAATTCCTCGGCACCTGATTTGCCATCCATGTAGGTAATAAGGTTGGCAAGCTGGTTGCGTGCGGTGAGAAGTTGATTGAGAGAATCCACTTTTCTGGCGACAGCGGCGGGCGAAAAGTCGTCGAGGCTTTCGAAAGTTAGATCGACGCTGATATTTCCCTCACCCGTAAGTGTGTTGGGAACCTGAAATGCAACTCGCGGTTTGGTGGATTTAAGGCGGTCGTCAAAATTGTCCACATCGATTTCGAGGAATTTCCTTTCGTCCACCGGCGCCAACGGATCGGCGGGTTTACCCGATAAATCTGCCATGACGCCCATGACGAAGGGGAGTTCCACTTTTTTCTGGGAGCCGTAAACTTCGACGTCATATTCGATTTGGACGCGAGGTGCCCGGTTACGGGCGATGAATTTGGATGCGCTTGCTTTAGCCATGGTTTTTGAGGGTTAATTTTAAGACGGAAACACCGTGTTTGTTTGTTTTTATGAAGTGAGGGAGAATTTGTAAAGTTTTTTTTAAACTAATACGGAGAAGATGTTTCCCTGGCTCCGGTTACGGTGCGAATAAGTGCCAGGGAATCCGGGGCGAGATCATCAATAATGGTGAGAAAATCGCCTTCGACCAAGCGTCTGGCCCGTTGCAATAAAAGCGGAAGAGGGCTGGAGGGTTCCGAGGCCCGGTAATAATCGCAAATAAGATCAAGAGCTTTGATGACATCCGCCCGGGAATTGATTCCTCCAAGCGAACCTTGGACACTGACTGCTTTTGCATTTCCCCCGGTTTGTGGAGTAGAAGTTGCAGAGCTGGGAGTATCGGTGCTAGGTGCGCCATCGGCGACGTTAGAAGTGGAAGTTCCCGCAAAGGCATTGGAGACTTTGCGAATATCGAGGAGTTGACGATTAAGTGCTTCCAGATTGGGAGATTTAGTGGCTCCTATGGTGGAATCGAGGAAGGTTTCCATCTCGGCGACCGCCTGGATGGAGCGATCGATGGCTGCAAAATTGGCTTGCAAAAGATCTGGCGGTGTATCGAGAAAAGCGGCTTCCGCCTGGGAGACTTCGGAGGATTTTTCTCCAGAAGACATTCTTTGCGGCAGGCTGGAAAACGAATAAGACCCCAGTGAAGCGGAACGGCAGAGGGGAACAGCAGCTATTTTTTCCAGATATTTATAGGGATCGCCGTAAGTGCCAATGGGCGATGCCAGGGAAGACAGAATGTTAACCCGTTCCAAGGGATCGAGATTGTCATCGGGATCGAGGCGCGGATAAATCGTGTCCCAATAGTTTTGCAAGGATTTCGATAACAGCTCGAGAGAAGCAGCCGCGCCCAGGATTCCGTCCAGTTTGACGGCCGACAAACTTAAAAGGATGAGCACGCGCAGATCTTTGGAACGGATGGAGAGCTCTTCGCAACGTTTGTGAATGAGTTTCCAATCGGGTTCGACCGCGTCGGAAAACTGGGTGGCTTCCTTGCCCATGACCAAGGTATCCAGCTCCATGAAATCCTGGGCATAAGATACATCTTCCCCACAAGGATTGTCGGACGAGATGGGGGCCAGAAGTTTTTCTACATCAATCATTGCCGTTCGGGGTAACTCAATAGGTTTATAGAAAAAAAGTGGAGATCAGGCAAGATTTTTTTTGGAAAAAATGGCGTGCCATTTTCCTGTTCAAGATTGCCTTACAAAGTGGCGACTTTCGGTGCGGGCTTCTTTTCCTCTGTTTTTTTCTCCACGGGAACTGCTTTTTCGGGAGTCTTCCCTTCGATCAAGAGGCGTTTGAGAGCGATATCGGTCTCGCTATTCAAGTTCGAGGGCGGAAAGCGGTTGGCGATGGCGTTTTTGGCGTTTTCGATTTCCTTGGGAGTGAGATTAAGCAAAGGAAGTTTTTCATAAAGCACATTGATTTCGGAGAGGGTTTCCTTGATGATTCTGGCTTCCTTGGTGTTGAGTTTGGTTTCGAGGTAAGGGAGGAAAGCCTGCTCGGAAGTGTAGGCTTCGGTGGTTTTGAATTCTGCCTGCAACTTATCGATGGCTACCTGAGCTTTGGCGAGCAGATCGTTTACCTTCGACGATTGTTCCAGCACTTCGGTAACCAGTTCGCGTTGGAAACGACGGGTAACCACTTTGTAGTTGGTCGGAATTTTAGGATCCTGGAAGGCGTCGCGCTGATTATAGAGGAAGATTTTGTTCAGCGAAAGATCCTGCACAGGATCGTAGAGGCGCGAATAGACCCCGATTTCGCCTAGTTTTCTAACATCATCCTGGGAGATATTTTCGTCATCCGACACACGATCCTCGCGGTTGCGCGGGAGAGCGCCCGAGATGGATTCAGCGATGCCGGCCTGGGAAACACCACCGGCAAGAGGTTGGAAGATGCTTAGGATATTGCCAATGGGGAAATTTTCGAAGCCGTCGAGTTGTTGGTTGATATCGACGTCTTCAAATAAAGTAACGCCCAGGATTTTGGTTACCAGAGGTTGCCCGGCTTCCACGGCGAAGTTGGCTTTATTTACCACCGAAAGAGAGGAGAATTGGAGAGGAGCGTTGAAACGCATCGTTCTGGCTACAAAAGATAATCCGAGATCTTCTCCGCGACCGCCGCCTGAATCTGACAAAGCTTCGCGGCCCAGGAGGAGGACGAGGTTGGCCGTGACCGTGAGATCCTGCGATGCGGCGGTATCGCCGAGGGTAGCGGTATCTGCGGTGAGATTCAACGAGCCGTTGGTGACAAAGAAGCGTTGATGAAGCGCCATGGTGAAATCGCTGCCAGCTTCAATGGTTAGATTACCTGCCCGGGATAGAATCGTGGAAAACGGGGTCTGAGGATTTTTTGGCAGTAAAGCATTGAACCCGATGTTGGCTCCGGCCCGGTAAGAAATGCCGGTTAGAAAAATCACCTGCGGGCTGGCGAGGTTAAGACTACCAGAAATGTTAACATCGGGAACGGTAAGATTGCCAATGGTGGCTGTGGCGGCAAGACTGTTGCCGGTGATGGGGCCGACAAAGGTAATATCCGAACCGGTGAGTCGATTGATGCCCGGCGCATCGATGTTATCGTTGTAAATCTGACTCCCGGAGGTGACCACGGTGGCGTTGTTAAAGACGGTGCTGCCACCTGCATTGGTAGTGATGCTGGCCAGCGGATTGAAATTTCCCACGTTACCTGAAAATGTGGTGAGGCCAGTGGTATTGGCGATGACGGCAAACGGGCCGTTGAGGGAACCGGCGAATTTAATCGGGGCATTACCCGCTTTAAAGGTGGTGGGTGCGCCGAGGAGAACATTGTCGTTATAGACCTGACCGCCGGCCCCCGAGGTGGTGACTGACCCGCCATTGATTTGGGTCGTGCCGCCGACGTTGGTGGCAAGACTGGAAAGCGGGGTGGTATCACCGATGGCAGCGGCAAACCGTGTGATGCCGGTAGTGTTGGCCGCGAGGGAGGCGGAACCATTGACGGTGCCGAGGAATAAAATGCTTCCCGCGCCGGAGTTGATGGTGGTGGAGCCATTGAGGAAGGAGATGCCGACGGCGGTGAATGCGTTATTGGAGTAAATGCCGGCGAGGAATGTGTTATCGTTAAATGTGGTAGCGCCAGTGGTGCGAACGCCAGCCGAGCGGCTTAGTCCAGGGGCATCTGTCGTGAGACTGGTGAGAGCATTGCTGTTGCCGACGAGGCCCTCGAAAAGAGTCTCCTCGATGCTGTTGGCTGTGAGGGAGAAAGCTCCGTTAACAGTCTGGGCAAAGCGGATGCGGCCAGCGCCAGCGTTGAGAATGGTGTCAGCACCGAGGGTGACGGCGTCAAGAAAGAGCTGACCTTGGGCAGGACCGACTCCGGTGGTGGTGACGGAGCCGCCGTTGATTTGGGTGGTGCCCCCGGCGTTGGTGGCAAGGCTAAGCAGGGGCGCGAGGCTGCCAACCGCTCCTGAAAAAACCGTCTGTCCGGTGGTGTTGGCTTCGAGGGTGAAGGCACCGTCAAGGGTCTGGCCGAAACGGATCAAGCCTGTGCCAGCATTGAGGATGGTGTTTGCTCCAAGAGTGACTGCATCGTTAAAAACCTGGCCTGCCGCTGCGGTGGTGGTGATGGAGCCGCCGTTGATTTGTGTCGTGCCGCCAAGGTTGGTTTCAAGGCTGGCGATGGAGACCGTGCTGACGAAAGTAGTTAGCCCGGTGCTGCTGGCCAAAAGGCTGTAGGGACCGGTGACGGTTCCGCCAAAGCTGATCGGACCAGTGTTTGCGGAGAGGATGGTGTTTGCGCCGAGGGTGACGTTATCGTTGTAAACCTGGCCTGCCGCTGCGGTGGTGGTGATGGAGCCGCCGTTGATTTGAGTCGTGCCGCCAAGGTCGGTTTCAAGGCTGCCGATGGAGACCGATCCACCGAAAGTGGTTAGCCCAGTGCTGTTGGCCAAAAGGCTGAAGGGGCCGGTGACGGTTCCGCCAAAGCTAATCGGACCGGCGTTTGCGGAAAGGAGGGTGTTTGCGCCGAGAGTCACATTATCATTGTAAACCTGGCCAGCCGCTGCGGTGGTGGTGATGGAGCCGCCGTTGATTTGGGTCGTGCCGCCAAGGTTGGTTTCAAGGCTGGCGATGGAGACCGTGCTGAAGAAAGTTGTTAGCCCGGTGCTGTTGGCCAAGAGGCTGAACGGGCCGGTGACGGTGCCGCCAAAGCTGATCGGACCCGCGTTGGCCGAAAGGATGGTGTTTGCGCCGAGGGTTACGTTATCATTGTAAACCTGGCCCGCTGCTGCCGTGGTAGTGATGGAGCCGCCATTGATTTGGGTCGTACCGCCAAGGTTGGTTTCAAGACTGGCGATGGAGACCGACCCTTCGAAAGTGGTAAATCCGGTGCTGTTGGCCAGGAGGCTGAAGAGGCCGGTAACCGTGCCACCGAAGCTGATCGGACCGGCGCTGGCGGAAAGGATGGTGTTTGTGCCGAGGGTTGCATTGTCCCCGTAAATCTGGCCGGCCGCTGCGGTGGTCGTGACGGAGCCGCCGTTGATTTGGGTCGTGCCACCACCGTTGGTTTCAAGGCTGGCAATGGAGATCAACCCGCCAAAAGTGGTGAGACCACTGCTGTTGGCCAAAAGGCTGAATGAGCCGTTGACTGCGCCCGTAAAATTGATCGGTCCGGAAAGACTGAGAAAAACAGTGTTGGCAAACAAATTGATGGCCCCGACCGTAATCGCTCCCGTGCCGTCAGCCCTGCCCAGGCGGAACAAGGAAAAGCCTGGGGCGATTGCAGAAAAAGTGGCGGCATCGATTTGAAGTGTGCCCGCCTCCCCTGCCACTCCGGTGGTGGTGGCCGCCAGACCGGGACGCAATGTCAATTCACCAGAGCCGGTGATGCTATTCGCTCCGCCCGCGAAAACGATCCCCTCTCCTTCGAGGGTAAGGTTGTTGGCGGCAGCGGTGACGCCTGCGAGAGTGATGGTGC
>JBBRFA010000090.1:0-15027 GCA_038225185.1 Chthoniobacterales bacterium | reverse complement strand
ACTCACGAAAATTTTTTCGCTCCCACCGAGGCGAACCTATTCGACTTTCCGATTCCATTTTGAACGCCCTCAACGAGAGGGACTTCGAGAATGTGCACCCATGAAGACTCGAACTTCAAACCTTCTGATCCGTAGTCAGATGCTCTATCCAATTGAGCTATGGGTGCTTGTAAACAGCTTTGCGGGAAACAAATCATAACCGCTTTGCGGGTGGCGTCAAATACGAGTTTCCGGGATTTTTTTACCCGCTTCCTCTGCTTTAAAAGCGCCACCAGGGGCGCGTCGGAAGGAGGCGACGCAGCTTGCGCACGGTGGAAATGAGCGAAAATTCGGCCTGGGCATGGTGAAATCCGGCCCGTCCCATTTTTTGGGCTAGAGCCGGGTCTTGCAGCAGGCGGGTGAGACGTTCGGCAAGAGCGGGCCGATCTCCAGGGGCAACGAGCCAGCCAGTGCGGCCTTCGAGAACTTGCTCGGGGATGCCAGCGACCTGGGTGGAGACGACGGGCAATCCATTGGCCATGGCCTCGGTAAGAACGGTGGGCAGGTTGTCGCTGTCGCCATCGGGCAGGACGACGGCCGCAAGGGCGAAAATCTGCGCACGAGTGAGGAGCCGGGCGACCTCGGGTTGAGGCAGGGCGCCATGCAGAACGACATGATTTTGCAGATGAAGTTGCGCGATGAGTGCCGTGAGCTCGTCGGTGAGCGGGCCGTCGCCGACGATTTGCAGGTGGAACGGTGTGCCGGCATCGCGGAGCAGGGCGCAGGCGTGGAGGAGATCGGCGAAGCCTTTTTTGGGGATGAGCCGTCCGACAGAAAGGATGAGGGGCGGCAGGTTGGGCGCAAGGGGGGCGGGGGAGGGAAGGTCAGACGGAAGGGCGATGCCGTTGTAAACGCGATGGATTTTATGGGCGCAGGCGGGGTATTTTTCTTCGATTAACCGGGCGCTGTAATCGGTTACGGTGATGATGATTTTTGCTTCACGAGCGAGGGGGCCGAGGCCGATGGCGTGGGGACTTTGGCAGAAGATATCGAGGGCGTGACCGGTAAAACTATAAGTGATGCCGTAAAGTTCCTTGATGAGAAAGGCGGTGCGCGCGGCGATGCCGGCGAAGTGAACGTGCAGGTGGCGGATGCCCTGGCGTTGGAGGATTTCGCCTGCCCAGATGGCTTCGTAGAGGCGACCTTTATCGGGATCGGAACCCCAGGCGTGAAGACGGTCGTTGATTTTACGGGGCAGCTCTCCGGCGGCCCGGCGGCGCTTGATTTCTGCAATCAGCTCCTCTTTCGCGGGGGCGGTAGTGACGTGGCTGACTGCCTCGGGCGGAAAATGGGGGTCCGGATTGGCTGCAAAGCTGGCATCGGAGGGGCGCAGGGAAAACACGGGGGCGGGCACGCCTTGACGACGCATTTCGGCGACTTCGCGGGCCACAAAAGTCTGGGTAAACGCGGGATAGCGTTCGAGCAGATAAGCGAAGGTGGGGCGTCGGGGCATGGCGGCAGAAGCGGCAGTGGCGGCAGTGGCGATGGCAGCGGGGCCGGGTGCGAAAAGGGTTTAGACGAGCAGCTCGGCGATTTGCACGGCGTTAAGGGCGGCGCCTTTAAGGATTTGATCGCCGCTCACCCAAAAGGCGAGGCCGTTATCCAAGGCGCAATCGATGCGGAGCCGTCCGATTTCGCAATCGTCCTGTCCCGAGGTGAAAATGGGCATGGGATAGGATTGCGTGGCTGGGTCGTCGTTGATTTTGAGTCCGGGAGCCTGGGCGAGGGCGGCGCGGGCTTTTTCGAGGGAAACCGGGCGTTCGAATTCAGCGCTGACGGCGACGGAATGAGCGCGATAAACCGGGACGCGCACGCAGGTGACGGAGGCTTTGAAGGTGGGATGATGGAGGATGCGGCGACCTTCGTTTTGCATTTTCATTTCCTCTTTGGTGTAGCCGTCGTCGAGGAACGAATCGATTTGGGGCAGGACGTTGAAAGCGATCTGGTAAGGATAAACCGAGCGCGGAATATCCGCGAGGGAGGTGCCGGAGGCGATGGCTTTGCTTTGGGCTTCGAGTTCCACGATGGCGGCTGCGCCCGTGCCGGAGACGGCTTGATAACTGGAGGCAAATACGCGGGTAACGCCGAAGGCTTCGTGGAGAGGATGCAGGGCCATGAGGGTGATGGCGGTGGTACAATTGGGGTTGGCGATGATGCCGCGATGGCTGGCGACATCGGCGCCATTGATCTCGGGAATGACGAGGGGCACGGTGGGATCCATCCGGAAGGCGGAGGAATTATCGACGACCACGGCATCGGCGGCGACGGCGTGGGGGGCGAATTGTTTGGAGATGCCGCCCCCTGCGCTGAAGAGGGCGATATCGACCCCGGCGAAGGCATCGGCGGTGAGTTCCTGAATGGTGATTTCCCCGCCGCGAAAGGTGAGTTTTTTGCCGGCGGAACGTGCGGAGGCGAGCAGGGTAAGCTGACCGACGGGGAACTGGCGACGCTCGAGCACGCGGATCATTTCGACTCCGACAGCTCCGGTCGCGCCGACGATGGCGATGTGGTATTTTTTACTCATAAATGGGCGGCAAACGTAACGGAGCACGGCCAAGATGCAACTGGGAGTGAGGTATCGCTCGAATTGGATGCCTAATTACATTGGCGATGGAAAAGGGGGACTTCCTCTTCCTGAAGGTGCCTGCCCTGGAGTGGGATTAGAATTTTTTCGAGACTTCGAAGTAGTAGTAACGTCCGAGGGTGTCGAAGGCGGAGAGGTCGGTATTATCGGTGGCACCGGCGATGAAGGGGGCCTGCTGATCGAAAAGATTGTTAATGCCGACGCTGACCCGGAGGCCGTCGAGGAGGGTTTTTTTTGCGCCGGGAAGAGAGGTGATTATTTCCTTGCCGTCCTTGCCAGTGTTCGACTCGGTGGTGGAGGCGTAATTTTTGTTTTTGCCAAACTCGTAGGAGAGCTGGGTGTCGATGGTGTAATACTCTTCGATGGCGGCGAGGGTGTCGCGGCTGCTGGTGACATCTCCGAGCCCGATATTGGTGGCGTTAAGGGTCTCGGGCTGGTAGTTAAAGGAAAGATCCCAGGTGAGGCCGCCGAGTTCGTAACTGATGAAAGAAGTAATGCGATATTCGGGGAGATTATCGCCGGTGGTGGGATCGAGGTTGAGGCCGACAATGTCGGTGAAGGGATCGGTTTTAAGATTTTGCGATTCGTATTTGGTGAAATAAACGGCACTGGCACCGAGGGTAAACGCGTGGTCGGGGGCGATCTCGAAGCGATAACGGATGTCGAAGTCGAAGCCTTCCACTTTTACTCCACCGAGATTTTGCTGGATATCGGTGACAAAAATCCGGTTGAGGTTGCCTGCGATCTGGCCGGGGCCGGTGACTTGGGAGCCGTTAAAATTACCGAAGCGGACGTTGGATGCGTAAGGAGAGGAGGTGCCATTGTTTTCCACGTCGGAAAGAATGGTTTGTGCTCCGACGATGCCAACGACGTCTTCCTGTTCGATGGAGAACCAGGTGGCGGAAATGGTGAGGCCTTTGAGAAAGCTGGGGCTGAGCACGGCACCCAGGCTGTAGGTCTCGGCGGTGGAAGGTTCGAGGTTGGGATTGGCACCGGTCTGCTGACGTGCCTGGGTCTGGGAAACATCGTCAAAGAAAATCTCATCGGTAAAGCCGATGGAGACGGGTCCCTTGGTCTCGAAAAGAGTGGGAGCGATAAAGCTCTTCGAGTAGCTGCCACGGAAAAGGAGATCGGGGATGGGCTGATAGGAGAAACCGATTTTTGGCACGGTGGATTCGCCAGCGTCGGAATAATGATCGTAACGGAAGGCGAAAGTAAGATCGAAGCGATGAAGAGCAGGGAAAGTGAATTCGCCACCAAAAACAGGGATGGCCAGCTCGCCATAAGCCGTTTCCACGGTGCGGCTCACGTCGAGGGCGGCAATCGGTGTGCTACCGATGAAAATGGGGTCAATGGTGGAGGCGGTAAGGGTTTCCTCACGGTATTCAAAACCCACTGCGAGGCCGACATCACCGGCCGGGAGGGTAAAGGGGAAAGCGCTAAATTTGAGAGCGAAAATGCTTTGGGACGATTCCAGCTCCTGCCGGTCGATACCGAAGATGCCAGCGAGTGCCTCGGAAGGAACACTCTCGGGACGGGCAAAAAAGTCGAGTGCAGGCTGGAGATTACCGTTGACCTGCGAAAAACTGCCGCCAGGCACGGAATTACCCGCGGCATCGAAGCCGCCCGCAATGGCATCGTTGATGTTTTGACCGATGATGAGGCCGCCATTTTCAAAACTGATTTTGTTAAGTCCGAAATTATAACTGCCTTCGTAAAAAACTTTGTCATCGAAGAGACGTCCTTTGAGTCCGCCCACGAAACGATAAAAATCGGTGTCCTGACGGAAGGTGCGCGGGTTGGCGATGTAGCGATTGGCGATAAAGTTGGTCGTGGCGGAGGCATCGACGGCGACAGTGAAGGGGTTGAAAGGGGAGCCGGCGGGGATAACGACGGTGTCGAAATTATTGACGGGCTGAGCATTGAGCTGCGAAGAGGAAGTCGCCGAAGTGTAGAGGAAATTGCCAAAAAGGGTCGCTGCTCCGTTGGTGGCGAGGTCGAATTCGAGGCTGCCATAGACGCTGGTGCGTTCGCTCCGCAGGGTCTGGGTGGTAAATTGCGAGAGATCGAAACCATTGACCACCTCGTCCTGGCTAACGGGAAGGTAGGTGCCCGGGGTGAGATCAGCGGGGTTGGTGCCGACAGCGGCGGGTCCGGTGGGATTGGTTTGCGAGGGGGAGGAAAGGGTGGGATTGAGTTGAAACAAGTTAAAATCCACATCCGCAGCCACACCTGGGTAGTTGATGGTGCCAAAGTTTGGCACGGAAAGGGAGCGATCCCGGCTAAAAAGAGGGTCCTGCTCGGTGTATTCAAGCCCGGCCACGAGCCGCACGCGGTCGCTGCTGTAACCGACCAGTCCGTATAGTTTGTAATCGGTGATGAAATCGCCCTGGGCATTTTTTTCCCCGGCAAATCCGTAGCGCGCTCCTGCTTCGACGCCGTTGAAATCCTTTTTGAGGATTACGTTGACGACGCCGCCAATGGCGTCGGACCCGTAGATGGCCGAGGCGCCGTCTTTGAGCACTTCGATGCGTTCGATAAAGCTGGTCGGGATGAGGCTGACATCGGTGAAGACGAACCCTCCTGCGCTGGCGGCGGAGGAATCGGCGACGCGTTTTCCATCGATGAGAACGAGGGTGGGGAGATTGCGCAAAGAAATTGTGGAGCCGCCATAAGTGGAGGCCGAGCCGATGTTGGCGTTGCTTTTTCCCAGGTTGCCACCGCCGACAAAGCCGGGATTGGTTTTTTGGAGAATGGAAAGCACGTCCTGCGTGCTGGCGCGGGAAATGTCGCGGGACTGGATAATGTCGATGGGCGCCGGACCGGTCTCTTCCGCAGTGGGAATGTTAGAACCCGTAACG
The DNA here is from genome assembly GCA_038225185.1 of Chthoniobacterales bacterium. Taxonomy (GTDB): domain Bacteria; phylum Verrucomicrobiota; class Verrucomicrobiia; order Chthoniobacterales; family DASVRZ01; genus DASVRZ01. The sequence continues at coordinate 9,543 of JBBRFA010000090.1, read as the reverse complement.
ATCAACAGGTCGAGACTGGCTGGTTCGCTCTGGCTTAGAGCGGGAGTGATGAGTGCGCCCAGGGCAAAGACGCTGAACGAGGTGGTGAGGAATAGTTTTCTCATAAGGCGGTAATGGCTAATTACTAATGGCTAACGATTTAGGTTTAAAACCGCTGGGGCGGTTGCCAATCCGGATTAACCTATAATGAGAACAACGAACTCTCAAAAACCGAGAGAAACCAGATGTGTCACATAAAATGACTTTTTCGGTAAACCTGTGTCAACAAGAAATTTAAATTATTTTTGAACGAAAATAAAAGGCTTGTGTCAGCGAAAAAAAATTACCGGGTGGAGGTTGTGAACCTTTTTACGATAGGTTTTTTATTTAACGCCAGCCACCCCGGCCACCTTCGCCACCGCGTCTTTCGGTGAGAGCCTTGGTGGCAGATTCGCGGAGAGCGGGGTCGGGAAGGGTTTTGACCCAGGCGGCGGCAGAGGGTTGATCGCTGCGCACCCATTCGCCAGCCACGCGGGAAACGGCGGCTTGTTTGGCCTCGGTCTCGGGCAGGCCAAGGGCGGCGGCGGCCGCCGATTGCGGATCGGTGCTGGCCCAGCGGCCTACGGCTGCGGAAACAGCGGAGCTCTGGGCTTTGGGATCGAGAATGCTGCTGGCCCAGGCGACGGCAGATTGCGGGTCGGAGGAGGCCCAGGTCTGTGCGATGGAGCGGAGAGCGTTGTTTTGGCCAGATTCCGCAGGCAGGGTGCTGGCCCAGGCAATGGCGTCGGCGGGGCTGGCAGCAGCCCAAGCGCTGCTGACGCGTTCAATCGCGTTGTTACGTTCGCGGCCCTCGGGGAATTTTTCGACCCAGGCAGCGGCACTTTTGGGATCGGATTGCGCCCATTGATCGGCCACGGTGCCGACGGCCCAATTGCGTCCGGGACCTTCACCGATCTGCGAGATAAAGGTGGCGGCACCCTTGGGATCGGTTTGAGCCCATTTGCGGGCGAGTGTGACGTTGGCCATGCCGAGTTCGCGTCCAGTGAGTTCATTTTGGGCAAAAGCAGCGGCGATGGCGGGATTGCGGTCGGCCAGGGCGAGGGTGACACTCATGGCGGCGGTGCTGTCAAGTGCTGCCGTGCCATCGGCAGAAGTGCCGGAGAAAGCCCATTCGAGAGCGAGGGTTTTTAGGGCAAAACGTTGGTCGTAGGGATCGGCGATGCTTTTGGCGATTTCGAGCGCTTTTTTGGGATCGGAAAGGGCGAGTTGGGAAAAAATTCCGCGCAGCAGGGCGCGACGATCATCGCCGGAGGCAAGGCTGGAGGCGGTTTCGAGGGCTTTTTGAGGGTCGCTGGAGGCGAGGATGCCGCCAAGTTCGATAAAGGCGATTTTGCGCCGGGCTGGATCGTCGATCACCTTGGCATCGGCAACGGTAAGCGGGGTGGTTTGCAACAGACTGTCCTCGCGGCGGATGGAAGAGGGGGACTCACCTCCGGCGGCATTGGCGGAGGCAAGGCCTTGTTGCCCAGGCGAGGCCGGCGAGGTCGTGTTGGCGGTGGCGGTGGGCGAAGGGGTGGAGCGGGTGGTGTAAAAAATGCCCCCGGCGAGGGCGATACCGGTGATGCCAGCGAGAAGCAGAGCGATTTTATTCATTTTTTAGTGGTGGACTATAAGTCCAGTCGAACGATTAAACCCTGTGCAGGCAAAATGGTTGCGCGGGGAGATGGGATTTATCTTAAAATTTCATCTCGACCGTATTAATGCCGCCGGTTTTCGAGCCCAATGAGGTCTGAACGGGCGGGGTGTGGAGCACATGGGTGCGGGTGAAAACGCGATTGGCGACAAGGATTATGCAGACTTTATACATGCCGATGCCGAGAATAAGCAGCACGATGAGGATGGGGCCGTAAATAAGGAAGAGCGGGAGTGGTTTATCATCGACCGCCGTGCCGACGTCCTGGCTGACGCGGAGCTGGTTGAGAATGGCGGTGATGGATTTTGGGAGACCGCGCGTGGGGCCTTCAAAGTTAAATTTATCGATCTGGTTGGCAAGTTCCTGAATGGGGCCGCCCTCTTTGATTTTTTTAATGGCCGCATCGGTGAGAGCGACGGAGACTTTATCGGTGCTGCGGCTGTAAACGAGGACGCCGCCGAGATCGTCGGTGATCCAATCTTTGCGGAGTTGCTCGCCAAGTTTGATGGTGGAGGGAGCGTCCATCGTGGACACAGTGACGACATAGATAGAGATGCGGTGCCGGCTGTATTCGCGTTTGAGAATTTTGGTAAGACGAACGCGGGAAGCAGGCTCGAAGACATTGGCGAGATCGGCCAGGCGACTCTCGGGTTTTACGGCCAAAGGATCTTTAACGGTGTCGGATTCGAGTGGTGCAAGAGGTTTGCGCGGTGCGGCGGGACGAAAATCGAGATTGGGCAAATCCTGAGCCTGGAGCGTGAGGGCAAGTGCGATTAGAAAAAGAAGGATTTTCATGTGGTCTCCTCGATTTCGGTGGATGTTGCCATGGCCCGGACGGGTTGCGGGCTGGTGACAGAGGATTTTTGCAGGCGAAGCTGACTTTTTAGCAAGCCTGCAACAGCTTTAAAGACTGCCACGGAGCCGTGATAAATGCGATTTTTTTTGAATTCGGGCAAGCCGGCGGCAAGGGCCGATTGCAAATGTTCTTCGGAGCAGGTCGCATGCAGGCCGTAGCCGGTGGTAAGGAGCGCCGTTCGACTGGCGGTATCGAAAAAAAGCACGATGAAAAGACTCCGCTCCTCGCGACTGTCAATCGGGCAGAAACGGCATCGATTCGTAAGCCAAAAAAGATATTCGCGCGGTTTAAATCGACGATGCACATCCATGGTGACGATGGCGAGGTGCAGACCGATAAAGCTGCGTTCCATGCGCACGATCTGCTGTTTTAAATGCCGCTCCTGCCGCTCGGTAAATAGACTCGAAAGATCGGTGATGTAACGATTGATCCTGGGCACGGTGCCAAATCGTTTATCCAGCCCCAATATGGAAAAATGGCACTGGGGGCAGGCATCCACACTTTCTTCAATAGGATTAAGGCAGGAAGGGCAGCGCATAGAGATTCACTTGCATTTTGAACGCGGAGTCTTGCAAAGTCCATCTTTTCGGATACTCATGTCAACCAGTTTAACATCTCTCCCTATTTCCTTATGAAAAAACAACTTACAGTGGGTCTCATCGGTTATAATTTCATGGGCAAAGCCCACTCCAATGCCTGGCGCCAGGCACCGCGTTTTTTCTCTCTTCCGGCCAATTTACGGCTCAAAACTGTCGCCGGTCGTTCACCCGACCGCGTCGCCGAGGCGGCCCGTCAGCTCGGTTGGGAACAATCCACCACCGACTGGCGCACCGTGGTCGAAGATCCCGAGATTGACATCATCGACATCACCACCCCGAATGATACCCATGCCGAGATTGCCATCGCCGCCGCTGCTGCCGGCAAGGCTATCCTTTGCGAAAAACCCCTTGGCTACGATCTCGCCCAGTGCGAAGCCATGGTCGCCGCCGTGGAAAAAGCGGGCGTCGTCAACATGGTCTGCCACAACTATCGGCGCATCCCTGCCGTCGCTCTCGCCAAAAAAATGATCTCCGAGGGTGCCATCGGCGACCGGATTTATCATTATCGCGCCCGTTACGCCCAGGATTGGATCGCCGACCCGCAATTCCCCATCGTCTGGAGATTAAAATCCGAGATCGCAGGCTCCGGCACCCATGGCGATATTGGTGCCCACATCATCGATATCGGACGCTATCTCGTGGGTGAGTTTTCCGAAGTCATCGGCCTCACCGAGACGTTTATCAAACAGCGCCCGCTCCAAGCTGGCGCCGGTCCCGGTCTCCAGGCCAGTGCCTCGCAGGAAACTGGCGAAGTCACCGTCGATGATGCCGTCTCCTGGGTGGGCCGCTTTAAAAACGGTGCCATCGCCAACCTCGAAGCCACCCGTTTCGCTTATGGCCGCAAAAATCACATCACCTTCGAGATCAACGGCAGCGGAGGTTCGCTCGCCTTTAATTTTGAGGACATGAACCGCCTGCAATACTTCCGCAAAGACGATCCCGCTGGCCTGCAGGGCTTCCGCGACATCCTCGTCACCGAACCCACTCATCCCTACGGTGACGCCTGGTGGCCACCCGGCCACATCATTGGCTACGAACACACCTTTACCAATACTTTCGCCGATTTCATTAAAGCCGTCGTCGAAGGCACCAGCGTTCAGCCCACCTTCCGCGACGGACTGGAAAACGAGCGCGTCCTCGCCGCGGTCTCCCGGAGCGCCGAAGAAAAACGCTGGATAACCCTGTGATCCTCCATCTCCTCCGACACGCCGAGGCCGAAGATTTCCGCACTCACGATGCCGACCGCGCCTTGACAAATCGCGGCGTCCTCCAAGCCACCCGTATGGGAGAATTTCTTGCCCGGCATCACATTCCCCTCCATCTCATCGTCTCCAGCCCCTACATCCGAGCCCGCGAGACCGCCCGTGCGATCTGTAAATACTACCTCAACACCCCCCTTGTCGAAGACCGGAAGTTAAGCTCCGGCATGTCCCCCGAAGAGGGGATCGACGTGCTTCGCTCACTTGCCGTCCATGATCACCTGCTACTCGTGGGCCACGAACCCGATCTGGGATTTCTCGCCGCCACCCTCCTGAGCGGGGATCGTTCCTTGCAGATTTATTTCGATAAAGCCACCCTCGTCAGCATCGATCTCCAGACCCTCCGCCCCGCAAGCGGCATCCTCCAGGCCATCATTCCCGTGCACTTGATTTAGCCATCCTCGAAAAAATCTTGCCCTCCTCTGCCGTTGCTCCATCTTTTCTCCTGTGTCGCATCCATCCCGCGTCGGGCAGCATCTTTCTCATCTCCTAAAAAGAGCACCCGCTCTGGAAACTTCCGCACCAGCCATCCAGGCTGCTTTCGACCTCCTTCGCGACAGCCTTCGCGCCGGGGGAAAAATCCTCATCTGCGGCAACGGCGGCAGTTCCTCCGATGCCGAACACTGGGCGGGCGAACTCCTTAAAGGCTTCGCTCAAAAACGCCCGCTCGGTCCCGCTCTCCAAGCCACCCTCGGAGAATCTCTCGCCAGTCAACTCCAGGGATCGCTTCCTGTTATCCCCCTCTCGGGCTTCACCGCGACCCGCTCCGCCTTTGCCAACGACTGCAACGAAGAATACGCCTACGCCCAGCTCGTTCTCGGCCTCGCCCGCCCCGAAGACGTCGTCATCGGCATCACCACCTCGGGCAATGCCCGCAACGTCCTCCACGCCCTCACCACCGCCCGCGCCCTCGGGGCTAAAACCCTCGCCCTCACCGGCGGCACGGGCGGCAAAGTGCTCCCACTCGCCGATGTCGCCATCGTGGCACCCGCCAGCGAGGTCTATCTCATCCAGGAACTGCATCTCCCCATCTACCACTGTCTCTGCCTCATGCTGGAAGAGGAATTTTTTCCAACCGCAGACTGAGCTATTGACAAAATTCTCCACTGCGCGTTATTTCCCCATCGGAACGATTTCCCAAAGCCTCCACGCGGACGGCCTGTTTCCTCAGCTTCACCCAGACCGAAGCATCGTAGTTCAACCACCCACATTTTAAACTGAGACGCATCCAGCGCCTCGCACCATTTTAACGCCACCAGCGTCGTATCCCAATTTAGTTACAGACTCACGAGTTTTTCTCCCCCCCACCGCAGCCTGCGGACGGCGCGAAAGCCCGGGATCAACCACACATTTTCTTCTATGCCCAAACCCATTACCCCGTCTCCCTCCGAGAAAACTCCAGCCCCACGTAAAAAGCGCGTCGCCAAATCCGCCGCCACCACCATCACCGCCGCACCCGTGGGCGATGCTCCCAGCCCGGTTAAAAAACGGGCCACCCGCAAAAAAACGACACCCGACACCGCGCCACCAGCGACCGTTGTAGAAACCCCCAAACCTGTTAGGAAAACCCGGGCTAAACAAACCACCCCCACCGCGGAATCCTCCCCGCCTCCTGCCTCCGCAGTTCCCTCAGCCCCCTCAGCCCCTATGGTTCCGGCTGTGCCCCCACCCAGTAATCCCATTCTAGCCAATCACCCCCCCGACGCCGTCGTCGAAAAAGGCCGCGGCGAAGGCGTTATCCGCGTTTCCCATTATCCGCCCTACCAGCAGCGCAACCAGAACCCGCCTGCCACCGAAAACTCCGCCGCCCACCCTCCCCAGCCCAGCACCACTTCCTCCTATCCTCCCTACCACGGCGGCGGACAAAATCGCCCGCAGGGAAACCAAGGTCAGCAGCATCCCAACCAACAACAAGGCGGCCAGGGCGGCCAGCGCGACGGCAGACGCAACCGCCGGGATCGCGGACGCCGCAACCCACGCAATCAGCCCGGCGATTACCGCGATAACCGCAATCAGCCGGGCGATAACCGCGACAATCGTGACAATCGCGACAATCGCAATCAGCCGGGCGATAACCGCGATAACCGCGATAACCGTGATAACCGCGACCCAAATGCAGCACCCGAACGTTCCCAGGAGGAACCCTGGTCATCCGATGCTAACAACTACGCCAGCTACGAGAATTACGAGGAAACCGAGGTCCCGCAGCCTCAGCCCGCCAACTACGAACCCGTCTTTGCCGATGGTCTCGTCGAAGTTTCTCCCAAAGGTTTCGGCTTCCTGCGCGAATCGAAAAAAAGCTACGTGCAATCTCCTAGCGACATCTTCGTTACCCCCGAAGTCATCCGCCGCTACCTCCTCCGCGACGGTCATTTCATCAAAGGCGAAACCCGTCGCGGCAGTCGCGGCCCGCAACTTTTCAAACTCACCGAAATCAACGGCGAAGATCCCGAGAAATACACCGACATCCTCGCCTTCGAGGAACTCGTCTCGATCAACCCCGATCAACGCATCAAATTGGAGACCGTCCCAGATCGCTACACCACCCGCGTCATCGACCTCATCGCCCCCATCGGCAAAGGCCAGCGCGGCATCATCGTCGCCCCACCGCGCAGCGGCAAGACCACCATCCTCCAACACATCGCCGATGGCGTCATCAAAAATCATCCCTCGATGAAACTCATCATTTTGTTAGTCGATGAACGCCCCGAGGAAGTCACCGAAATCCGCCGCGCCTTTCCACAGGCCGAAATCATGGCCAGTTCCAACGACGGCGATCTCAAAGCCCATACCCGCATCTGCCAGCTCGCCATCGAACGCGCCAAACGCCTCGTCGAAGCCGAGGAGGATGTCTTTATCCTGCTCGACTCCATCACCCGCGTCGCCCGCGCCTTTAACAACGCCACCAGCGGAGGCGGACGCACCGGCAGCGGCGGGCTCGACACGCGCGCCATGGAAATCCCCCGCCGGCTCTTTGCCGCCGCGCGTAACACCGAGCAAGCCGGCTCCCTCACCATCATCGCTACCGCCCTCGTCGATACCGGCAGCCTCATGGATGAGGTCATTTTTCAAGAATTCAAAGGCACCGGTAACATGGAGTTAGTCCTCGACCGTAAAATCGCCGAGCAACGCATCTATCCCGCCGTGGACATCTTCAAATCGGGCACCCGCCGCGAGGAACTCATCCTGCCCGCGCACGACCTCGAAAAAATCAACACCATCCGCCGCGGACTGGCCGGGCATCGTCCGGGCGAGGCCATTGAACGCCTGCTCAGTTTCCTCCGGAAATTCCCCACCAACGCCCAGATGTTGCGCGAAATCCCCAACGCCACCTAACGATTTATTGCACCAGGATTAAAACCATGAGGAACGAACCCGAATTCATCGATGTGGAAGTGGTTTCGCCGGGCGGAAAAAATCCGGCCCCCGCGCCGGGCGCAAACGATCCGCGACAGGATCCCCTGTTTCAACTCATCGCCCGGCTGCTCGACGACGTTTTTCGCATTCCAGGCACTAACATCCGCTTCGGTCTCGATCCCTTGCTGGGGCTCATCCCCGGCCTCGGCGACAGCTCCAGCGCCGTGGTCTCCGCCTTGTTGTTAGTCCGCGGTGCCCAGGCCGGGTTACCCCGGGTCGTTCTGCTCCGCATGGCTGGTAACATCCTCATCAATGCCGCCGGCGGCGCCATCCCGGTGGCCGGCGATATATTTTCGGTCTGGTTTAAATCGAATCGCAAAAACTATGAGTTATTCCAGAATAATAGCAGCGGTCGAAAAACCTCGCATCGCACCGACTGGCTCTTCGTCGCCGGTCTCATCGCCGTGCTGGTGGCGGTGGTGGGATTTTTCATCTTCCTCTCGTTCACCCTCCTCGTCGCCCTCTGGCGCATGGCCTGGGGCAGCTAGCTTACAATGAATCGTCCCTTTCCCGCCAGCCGCGCGGATGCCCTCGCAAGCTGGCAGCGGTTTTTGCCGCAAACACCGCGCTACGGTTCCGCACGCAACCTCGTTACTCCAGGCCATGCCAACGTCTCCCGGCTTTCCCCCGCCATCGGGAGCCGTTTGCTTTTGGAGGACGAAATCATCGCGGATACCCTGGCCAGCCATTCCCTGGCGTCCGTCGAAAAATGGGTCCAGGAAATCTGCTGGCGAAGATATTGGAAAGGCTGGCTGGAATGTCGTCCGGGAGTGTGGCGCGATTATCAAGACCGACTTCAATTGGAACATCCCGCATCCGTTGTTAGGCGGGTGGAGGAAGTGGCGGCGGGCCGCAGTGGCGTGGCTGTGATGGATCGATTCGCGCGGGAACTAGTCGAAACCGGTTATTTGCATAACCATGCCCGCATGTGGTTCGCCAGTTTCTGGATTCACGTGGAAAAATTACCCTGGGAGTTGGGTGCGCATTTATTCCACACTCATTTACTCGATGCCGATGCCGCCTCCAACACGTGCAGTTGGCGCTGGGTGGCCGGATTGCAAACCGCCGGCAAGACCTATCTCGTGCGGCGTTCCAATCTCGAAAAATTCTGTGCCCCAGAATACCTCAAAGATCGCACCGGCCTGGATCGTCTCGACGACGACCGGGTAAGCCCAGCCAGCATCAGCGACACAGCAGACACGACTAGCATCCCGCTAACAATTTATCCCGATTCCTTGTATAATCCGCCTGCCCGCTGGGGACTCTGGATTCACGAAGAGGATCTGGCAGCCGATCAAGTGGGGCCGCTGGCCGGGAAGCAACCCGCGAGTGTTTTTCGTTCCGCACCGGTGGTGGTCACGACACCGAGGAAACAATGGTGGCAGAATGCCGCCCCTCTGGCCGGGACCGATTTAAGTCAGTTAACCGATTGGGCGATGCAGGAAAAACTCACAGCCGTCGTCGCCTACGCACCATTCGTGGGACCGTTGCAAGATCGGCTCTTACCTGTCGTAGAATCCTTTGTCAGAGAGGGGATCACATTGCTTTTATTGAGACGCAAAACCGATCAGCAGATTTTTCCGCTTGGGAAAAAAGGTTTCTTCCCATTCTGGCAGGAGGTGAGGAAAACTTTGTCCACAGATTTCACAGATTTCACAGATTAGAAGAAGTTCTAAAAAATCTGCGAAAATCTGCGTAATCTGCGGATAACCTTCTTCTCATTCTGGCATGGGGTGAAGA
>JBBRFA010000089.1:0-15061 GCA_038225185.1 Chthoniobacterales bacterium | reverse complement strand
AGTGCAAATTCAGTTAACCAAATTGGCTTTCGGTAAAGCTGAAAGATTCTGGTAAGAAAATCCCTTAGAACAATGCCCTGCTTCACGGGATTGGAATAGTTTTGCGCGTAATGATGCGCACAGACGAAATCAACCCGGTAGCCTCTCGCATGGCTTTGCTGCATAAATTGACCAAACCAGCCAGCCGGCTTGTCTGCGCCACTTGCGGTTGCCGGACTTCCCAGCCTCATGCCCGTTGCCTCGAGCTGGGGCCACAAGTTCAAAGCCTCGTCCACCGTCATGCAGGCTTGTTTCCGATGATCTGGCTCGTTAAAGCCCAGCAGGATCGTGCCCTGCTTTTTGACATTTCGCAAATTCTGGGAGGTCACATGATTTTCGTCCCAGATCATCGGGATAAACTCCACTTGGGGATCTAAATAACTTGGCGCATTTGTTCCCCAATTATAACACCACGAAACAGCGAGTTTTTTCAGGCTTTGATCCGCACCTTCAGACTCCCAGAATCCAATGCCTTTCTTAGTTGACCCAGCCAAAGTTGGTGACATTGAAATTATTAAGAGACTAATTTCTTCAAGTAAGAAATTGCAGGGTTTTTAACTGCATGGTTACACGTTGCAACGGCGTGCCATTGACCGCCGCAGTTTTAATGCCCGAAGTTAGCTTTGGGTGATTGCGAGACCTTCGCTTGAGATGTTGAACCCGACAAAACGCGCGGTGGCATTGGGTGGGTGAATGGTTAGCTCTGTCCGCAACCGGCGGGCTGCTTCTTGATCTTTCGCAAAAATAAGCAAATAGCCGCCGCCCCCGGCGCCGAGGAGTTTTGCGGCGGCGATAAATTCTTTGCCACGCTCCAAAATGGCTTGGACGGCGGGCGGATTCGTCCCGGCATCGAGGCGTTGGTTGAGTTCCCAGCTAGTTTTAACGGCATCGCAGAGAGCCTCCCAACTCCCCATTTGCAAGACATCGAATGAGGCGAGGGCATGGGCGCGAATGGCATCGACGATATCGAGGTGTTTCCTGGAATTAAGAAACATGCCGCGCACGATTTCCTGGAGGATGTTTTTCGCAAGGCGGGTGATGCCAGTGTAGTAAAGCAGGATCTGGCCGGTGCGTAATCCGCTCTCGATCAAATGCTCGGGCAACCATCGGATGACGGGATTTTGCTCCAGCCCGGGCCGGGTTTCGATGATTTTGATGCCGAGATGCAATCCGCCGGCCTGGTCCTGCCAGCCGCCGCCGGTGGTGAGGAGTTGTTCCAATGCCAGGGTGCGTTGGAAGAGGGCTTGTTTATCCCAGCCCAGGCCGCAGATTTCGCCGAGTGCGCCCAGGACAGTGGCCGACAGGATGCTGCTAGTGCCGAGGCCGGAACCTTTGGGAACGGCGGAGAGGAAGGTAAGCTCGATGCCTCCACCGAAAGCGGTGAGTTGCTGGCGGAGCGAACTGTATTGTCCGGTGCTATGAAAACGGGGCAGAAACCCAGCAAGGGCGAGGGCGGCTTTGGCCAGGGCAAAACTGGAGGTGGGACTGCCGAAATCGTCGATGTCCTGGTAGGAAGCGATGCGGGACTCGACGCCGAGATCGATGGAACGGAGAACGATTTCCGGCTCCTCACTTAATTTGGCAAAAACCTGGATGGGGGGTTGTCCATTGAGGTTAACCCCGAGGTTGAGCACGGCACCCCCGTATTGCAGACAGTAGGGCGGGGTGTCGCTCCAGCCGCCGGCGAGATCGAGGCGCACCGGGCTGCGTGCCCAGATAATTTGGTCGTCCAGGACGTTGCGCTGCGGGTCCACTCCGTCGATTTGCGTGCCGTTTACGATGAGGTTTCTCATTTTCGCAAAGGCCGCTTTTTCATGTTTTTGCCAGTCGTCCCCTCCCCGGCGTCGAAGCACAGCGGCGCGGAAGGAATGCGCATGGGCTTCGTCCAGCGGATCGAGATCGGTCGGGGCGGGCAAATCCAGAAGCAGGTCGGCAAAGGTGTCGGCGGTGGCTTGAAGATCGAGTTTATAAAAGGAATTCCAACGATTGTTAGCTATAAAAGAGGGAAGCACGAGCACGAGATTGCGGCGGCGTTGTTGATAGACGCGTTCCAGATTGCAGACAGTGCAAAGTGCCTCCGCCCCGATGCGCCGCGCGTGCAGCCAAAGGGTGCGAAGAGCAGGGGAATCGACGGGGGACGCTGCGAAGAACCATTGCACGAATTCGCCAGTCAATTGCCCGCGACTAACGATAGGGAACAGGGCTGCCTGCTGCAAATCGGTCTCCGGTGAAATGCCCGCCTCGTGGAAGGTAATGCCGCGTTGGGCAAACCAGGTGGACGCGGCGTCGCCCAGCCAATGGGAGCTTTCGTCGCCCAGTTTTCCCTTGAAGAGATCGTCGATATGATAGGGGCGGATCGCAAAATCCGTGTCGCCGACTGGCACAATGTCGAGGCATTGGCCGCGGGTGAGTTGCAAAGGCCAGTCGTTGTCGGGGATGCCGGTGAGAATATGTTCCGACGCGATCTTCCAGGAGGCTGGGATGGTGGCGTTTTCCACCCAGAGGGTATGATTTTCCTGACGACGGAGCGGGATGGAAAACCTGGAATTTTGCACATGTTGATCGGGATGCGGCTGGCGTCCGGTCCAGCCAGGCTGGCTGCGGGTGTTTTCCCGATTTTCGATGGCCGAAATGGATTCGATTAGCTGCCGACTGGTGCCGAGATGATAAAATTCGGCATCGGGCAGGGCGACGACGGCGGACGAAAGGCTGCTAATTTCCGGGTCGGGCGCGGTGGGTTCGCTTCCCAGCGCGAGTCCCATTTCGGCATACAGTTCGTAGGGTGCGGGTGCCCCAGTCGGGAAGCTCTTGCCGTTCCATCCGCAACGGCGAAAAAGCACGTCAATCGCTTTTTCACTGAGCAACCACATCCCGGTATCGACCAGGTGACAATACTCGGCGGAATGAGATTGGATTTCGAGGGCGGACGGTTTTTGCAGAAAAAAAGAAAGCGCGGTGGGATTGTCGCGACGACTAAAAAAGACGCCAAAATCGGTGGCCACCTCGGGTTTTACCCACATGCCTAGTCCTAACACATCGACTTCTGGAAAGTCGGGCAGCCGATTCGCAAAACGCAACAATACGTCGCCACTGGTCACCAACGCCCGCATGCTGGCCGGGGCGTGGGATAAGACCTGTTCGTAAGCGGGGAGTTGGATATCGAGCAAAGTCTGATCCAACCGTTGCCCGGGCACACCGCGCAAAGCTTTGAAGGGGAGCAGGATTTTTCCGGGAGCAGCATAGGCCGGTAGCCGGCGGCTTTGTCCGCCGGCCATGAGGAGCAATTTTTTGGAGGAATAAAGCCATTCTGTAAAAGAGCCGTTGCCGGTTGCCTGCCAGGCCGAGGCCAGCACGTGGGCGACGCCACCGCCCGATCCCAGTTTGCTGCCATCGGGATCGGCCACGGAAAACCAGACCGGTGGCGGACGTTTTTCCAATTTCGGAAAATCCCGCGCCATGGCTGGCGGCAATGATAAAAGATATTGAGTGGCGATGGAGGACATGGAGGATTGATCTTGCGAGATAAACGTTGATCGAACAACTGGGAAATTTACAACAAATCGCACCCTTCACGCAAACGTCCCGCAAACGTCCCGCAAACGTCCCGCAATCATTCCACCGTCATTCCTTCCATTTGCCGCATGAAATCGCCGCGGTTTTAATTACCGCATTACGATTATTGAAAAACCGGCGGCACGTAGTCTTTATTAACAAACCACATTTTCAAGTCGTGGTCGTCCTTTTTGATAAATCTCGCTGAGCCATCGGCAAAGACATAGTTCGAGCCTTCGCCATACGCGGTGAGATTCAGCACCTGGGTTTGATTGTTTTCCACCACGTCCATGTAAAAATTGGCATCCCTGGCTTTCGGCATACCTAGGAGAATGGTTCGAGCCGGCTCGGCAATGGTTAGGGTGCGAATGACGACATCTGGATCGTTGTAGGCACCGAGATCGTTGTAACCGTTCATGATGAAACTGGTGTTGTTATTATTGTTTGAGAGGAGAGTGTCCAAATCGGGGGTGACGGTATCGATGCCGGGTGCCAGATAAACCTTGCTGCTTTTTAAATAGGAATACAGGAGCCTCGGCCATTTGTCGCCCTGGCCGGTATTGACGCGACTGGGGAGTTGCTGGTCGTTTTCACCTGCGTAAAGCTGAAATGCCACTGCGATCTGGCGCATGTTATTGAGGCAGGCCACTCGTTGGGAAATAAAACGTGAAGTGCCGGTAACACTAATAATGAGTGTGGCCAGAATGCCGATTATCGCAATGACGACCAGCAATTCGACAAGGGTAAATGCAGCGCGGCGGGGGAGGAACTTAACCATGGCTTACTTTAAGTCATCGTGCTGATCTGGCAAGCGCGTAATCGATCAAGGCAGAGAATGCTGAAGCAGGATTTAGTTTACGCTGTCTTGGGCTCGGCTAACAAGCTTTGGGAGGATTCTAGCGGTGCTTTAAGGAAAAAAGTCTGCCATTCCAAACGTCCCCAACGGAAGAGTGCCTTACGAATTTGCTTGAGAACGGAAGGATCGGGGCTGAACCCAGGGAAAAGTTCGCGGGTGCCTCCATTGTTAAGGCCGTAAACTCCAGCGGCGTGCCGTTTGCGGGCAATGGCGGAAAGCCGCCGGTTGTAAGTACACATGAAGGCGGCGACGATTTTTCCCGCAGTGCCTCCGTAGGGCGGTGTGGTGTAGCGATTGGGCAGGTCGGAGTAGGCCTGTCGCACGGGACCGAGGAAATAAAGACTTACATCGAGGATGAAAGCCGTGGACATGATCTCCACGTCGCCGAGATAATAGTATTTGTCTTTATAGATGGCTTGAAACCATTTGTTAAAATTATTTTCCCAGAGATTATTGTAAGTGTCCACTGCGGGAGCGATGTTTTCGCCGGAATAAGCGCGGCTGATGAGATCGGCGGCGTTACTGGCGCTGTAAGAAATAAAATCGAGACCCGGTGAATAGAGCGGATCCATGAAACCGGCGGCGTCCCCGACCATGAACCAGCCGGGATCGGCCACGCGCTTCTGGCGGAAGGGAAGTTGCGAATACGCTTTCATGTCGCCGGGAACGGGAGTGGCGTCGGCGAAAAGCATTTTACCCACGGGATGAGTGCGGAGATGAGCGTGCAGCCGCGCAGCGAGATTGGGACCCGGCGGCAGTGTAAAAATCCGCTGATCATACACGAGACCGACGCTAAAATCGCCGCCTTTGAGCGGAATAATCCAGCACCACCAGCCGTAGCCGGTAAGATGGTTGGTGGCCCAGGTGCGTTGGGTGCGGCAGGTGTCGCTAAAGTCGGGTTGACCCATTTTTAGCTCCGCCGAATCGATGTCTTGCACGTTGCGGAACCGACCCCAGACGGAGTTGGTGGGATGTTCGGTCATGGGCTCGAAGAGATCGAGTTTGCGGCCAATCATGGCGACGCGTCCACTGGCATCGACCAGCCAGCGGGCAGTAATAGTCTGGGTGGTGCCCCCGGTTTCTATTTCGAGGGTGTGAGGCTGTTGAGGGGATGTTTGGAGATCGAAACGCTTGATTTTGGCCGGGCGCAATAGTTCCGCGCCTGCGGCGACGGCTTCTTCGAGGACGTGTTGATCGAGTTTTTGGCGGTCGAGTTGAAAAGTGGGGAGTCGTCCCTGATATTTTGGTCCGATCTCGGCGCAATCGGTCCATTTTTGATCTGAATCTTTGGCAAACCACATGCGGAGACCTTGTTTGGTGAGCTGTTCGTGGCCAAGGTAGCGGGTGAGGCCGAGGACGCGGGTAAGAAAACAGGCGCTCACTTCGCTGGTGGATTCGCCGACTTTGCGATCAAATTGATCCGACTTTTCGATCACGAGCAGACGCATCGCGGGGTTTTTGCGTTTAAGCAGCAGAGCCGTGGCGGCTCCGGCAAGCGAACCTCCCATGACTACAGTGTCGTAAGTCGTTTCCATGGGAGGCATGATAGCCATAGGAGATATTAACGCAAGCCTTACTCGACAGGATGCCTGAGGTGGCGTTTTATGAGGAAGAATGTTGCCGGAAATTATCACAGACATCCCAGGGCCGCAGTCCTTGTCGCTGGCGGCGCGGTTGCGCAAGGTGGAAAGTCGCAACGTGACTTTTACTTCGCCCGATTTTCCAATTTTTTGGGAGCGGGCGGAGGGCGTGAATGTGTGGGATGCGGATGGGAACCGTTTTTTGGATTTGACCTCAGGATTTGCAGTGGCCGGGCTGGGATATGGTCCGCGCGATCTGGTGGCAGCGCTGCGGGATCAGGCCGGGATGCTGATTCATGCGATGGGCGATGTGCATCCGACGGAATTGAAGGTGCGATTGTGCGAAAGATTGAGCGAGATCACCTTTGAGCGATGGGAGGCGGGAAGAGGGAAAACGATCCTTGCCAATTCGGGATCGGAGGCTGTGGAAGCGGCCTTGAAAACGGCGTTTTTGGCCACGGGAAAACGGGGGGTGGTGGCGTTCCAGGGGGGGTATCATGGCTTGGGCTACGGAGCGGTGGAAACGGCGGGGCTGCCCTTTTTTCGGGAACCGTTCCGAGGTCAGTTAGGGAATTTTTGTGAGCTGGTCGATTATCCAGAGTGCTCGGCGTGTCCATTTGGAGAAATGGGTGGAGGCGAGGCGGATGAAACGGGGTTTCCGGGCTGTCGCGTGAGTTGCCGGGGAAAAATCGAGGCGCAGATTCGGGCGATTTTGGAAAAAAAGCAGACGGGCTGCATTCTGGTCGAGCCTGTGCAGGGCCGGGCTGGAGAGGTGGTGCCTCCGCGATGGTTTTTGCCGATGTTGCGCCAGTTATGCGACGAGTTTGGGGTGTTGTTGGTGTTGGATGAGATTTACACCGGATTTAACCGCACGGGGGCATTGTTTGCCTGTGAGCAGACGACGACGATACCGGATTTGATCTGTGTGGGCAAAGGATTGACCTCGGGCTTTCCGCTTTCGGCTTGTGTGGGCCGTGAGGAAGTGATGGATGCCTGGCCCGTGACGACAGGTGAAGCCTTGCATACGAGCACATTTCTGGGGAATCCATTGGGGTGCAGGATGGCTTTGGAATCGGTGCGGCTGCATTTGCTGCCCGAGACGGCTGCGATGGTGCGATCCACGGCGCAAAAGCTGCGAGAGGCTTTGGATGGTTTGGAAGGAAAGCACTGTCGAAAAACGCACGGCATCGGACTGATGTTAGGGCTGGAGATAACCGATGAAGCGGGTGCCCCCGATCCAATGCGAATGGGAGGAGCGATTGTGGCAGGGTTGAAGGATGGGCTGATTTTTCTGGGAGGCGGACGACGTGGCAACGTGCTCTCGTTTACCCCGCCTTTTGCCCTGGGTGCTGGGGAAATCAAATTTATGATTGCACGATTGGCGGGGTATTTATCCTAATTATTCCGGGTTTTTAAGAGGTTAAGGTTGTCAGGCGGCCCGGTTTTTCGTTATGGCTGCGGGCATGGATGCTCTTTTGCTGGCGACGGCGTTTTTCTTTGGTTTGGTGGCGCAACAAGTGCGCCTGCCGCCGCTGGTGGGATTTTTGGTGGCAGGATTTGTGTTGCAAGCCTGCGGCCAGAGAGGAGGGGATACACTGGCGGTCGTTGCCAATCTGGGGGTGACGTTGATGTTGTTTGGCATCGGGATCAAGCTGCGGGTGCGCACGCTGGCCCGACCGGAAATCTGGGCTGGCACGTCTATGCATACGGTGCTGATGGTGTCGGTGTTTACGGCTGTTCTGCTGGCGGTGAGCGCCATGGGAGGGCGGGCCATGGGAATGGATTGGGAGACAGCTTTGTTACTGGCATTTGCGTTGAGTTTTTCGAGCACGGTTTTTGCCGTAAAAAGCCTGGAAGAAAATGCCGCAATGGGATCGATGCACGGGAGGGTGACGATTGGTATTCTGATTATGCAGGATATTCTGGCGGTGTTATTCCTCACATTTTCGGCGGGGAAAATACCATCGTTGTGGGCGTTGGTCCTGCTGGCGGTTCTGCTCGGAGCGCGCAAATGGCTGGGAGTGTTGATCGGAAAATCGGGGCACGGGGAGATGATTGTTTTATGCGGGCTTTTTCTGGCTTTGGTAATCGGTGCGCACGGGTTCGATCTGGTGGGTTTGAAAGCAGATTTGGGAGCACTTTTTGTCGGTGTGCTGGCGGGGTCGCATCCCAAGGCGAAAGAGCTGGGCAAGTCCCTGCTGGGATTGACCGATCTATTATTAGTGGGCTTTTTTTTACAGATCGGCCTGGAGGGGGCATTATCGTGGGGGGGATTTCTCTGGGCATTGCTTTTGCTCGCGTTGCTACCATTGAAAGGGGCGGCATTTTTTATGTTGCTAACACGATTCCACCTGCGGGCGCGGACAGCGTGGATGGCGGGGTTATCGCTCTCGACGTATAGCGAATTTGGTTTGATTGTAATGGCGTTGGGAGTGGGCAAGGGCTGGCTGCCTGGGGAATGGCTGGTGGCGATGGCGCTGGCATTGTCCCTAAGCATCCTGCTGGCGGCTCCGCTGACCCGGCGTGCGGAGGAAATCTACGATCCGATCAGCGATTTTTTAAAGCGGTTTGAAACGGCGGGGACTCACCCGGACGATTTGCCGATCCAGACGCGTGGTGAGCGCATCGCGATCTTTGGCATGGGCAGAGTGGGGGTGATGGCCTATCAAAAACTGGATCGCCGGTTCGCGGGTCAGGTCATCGGATTTGATCGGGATCCCCTGGCGGTGATCAAGCATCAGGAAGCGGGGCGCAATGTTTTGCTGGCGGATGCCACGGACTCCGATTTTTGGGAGCGGGTAAGTGCGAGGGAGAATATCGATCTGGTGGTGCTGGCAATGCCGAAGCATTGCGCAAATGTGGAGGCGGCGCGGACGTTGCAACGGCACGCTTTTGAAGGGGTGGTGACGGCGACGGGAAAACTAAACGAGGAGGTAAAAGAATTGCGCGGGTTGGGGATCGACTCGGCCTTTAATTTATACAGTGAGGCGGGGGCGAGCTTCGGTGATCATGTTTATAAGGTAATGGCCCAACAACGTCCCGACCTGGTGAGCGCGTGGAAAAAATCTGCGCAGGAGATTTAATTGCTCGTTGGAGAAAGGGTAGGAACGCCGAGGCTCCAGGCGAGTAGCAGCCGGGAATCGTTCCAGACGTTGGCTTTATTGCTTTTTAAGACGACGACGATGGCTTCGCGGCGGGAGCTGCGTCCGCTCGAAGCCAGGCAATGCCCGGCGAGATCGGTGTAACCGGTTTTAAGACCGTTGCAATAGGGGAAAGAGGTGAGGAGTTTGTTAGTGTTACGATAGGTGACGATGCCGCGACCGGGGCGATGGAAATTGAGGGTTTTCATGGCTGTGATGCGGCGAAGCACCGGGTTGCGATAGGCGGCGCGGGCGATGATGGCAATGTCGCGGGCGCAGGAGTATTGTCCTTCGGCAGGGAGACCGTTGGGGTTGACGAAATGGGAGTCGTAAGCGCCCAGTTCGCGGGCGAGACGATTCATTTTAAGGGCAAAAGCGGCGTGGGAACCGGCGTTGTCGCGGGCGAGGGCGCGGGCGGCGTCGTTGCCACTTTTTACGAGCAAAGCTTCGAGGAGGGCCATGCGGGTGTAGCGTTCGCCGGGTTTGACATATACTTTTGTGGGTTCGCAAAGGGTGTCGTGTTTGGTGATGGTAACGGGTGCGAGGAGATCGCCGTCGCGGATGACGACGAGTGCGGTGAGGAGTTTCTGAGTGCTGGCGGCGGGCTGGCGGAAAGTGGAATTTTTTTCGTAAAGAATGGCCCCCGTGCGGGCGTCGATGGCGAGGGCGCTGCGGGCAAAAACAATCGGACGCTGGGGAGCTGCGGAGGAGTAACTGGTGACGACTGAAGGCTGGCGGGGAGGGAGGGTTTGCGCCGGGAGAAAGCTAACACCGGGGATAAGGCAGAGGAGGCATCGGAGTGTTAGTCGTATCATTTTTTAAGCAGACAGTGGAGGATTAAGCTTTGGTGCGCTCGATTTGGGCACCCAGGTTGTTTAATTTATCGTCGATGGATTCGTAGCCGCGATCGATATGATAGACACGATTGATTTCGGTGATGCCATCGGCCTGCAACCCGGCTAGAACGAGGGCGGCGGAGGCTCGCAGGTCGCTGGCCATGACGGGGGCGGCGCTCAGTTGATCGATGCCGCGAATGATCGCTGTGGAGCCTTCGAGATGGACTTGTGCGCCCATGCGTTTGATTTCGGAAAGATGCATGAACCGCTGGGGAAAGACGTTTTCGGTAACGGTGCTGACTCCTTTGGTGGTGGCGAGGAGGGCGCAAAACTGGGCCTGCATGTCGGTGGGAAATCCGGGATAGGGCTCGGTGCGGAGTTCGAGAGGGAGCCCGCCGCCGTTAGCCCGCACGCGGATGGAATCGGAGCCAATATCGAGGTGATGCCCGGCGGTGAGCAGGGCATCGGTAACGGCGGTGAGATGGGAGGGGTCGAGGCGGGTGACGGTGACATCGTCGCCGGAGAGGGCGGCAGCGGCGAGGAAGGTGCCGGCTTCGATGCGGTCGGGGATGACGGTGTGTTCGGCTCCGTGGAGTTCGGCGACACCTTCGACGACGATGCGGTTGGTGCCTGCACCTTCGATTTTTGCGCCCATTTTGATGAGGAAATTTGCGAGATCGACGACCTCGGGTTCCTCGGCCGCACCGTCGATGACGGTGGTGCCTTCGGCGAGAACGGCGGCCATCAGGATATTATCGGTGCCGAGGACGGTGGAGCCAAATTTGCCGCGCAGATTGATGCGGGTGCCGATGAGGCGGCTGGCAAAGAGTTTAACGTCACCCCCCTGGATGCGGACGGCGGAGCCGAGAGCTTCGAAGCCTTTGAGGTGAAGATCAATGGGGCGGTCGCCAATGACGCAGCCGCCGGGCATGGAGACGGTGGCTTCTTTTTCGCGTCCGAGCAGGGGACCAAGGATGCAGACCGAGGCGCGCATTTTCCGGACGATGTCGTAAGGGGCTTCGGTGTGAATTTTTTCCGCGCGAATCTGGACGACGCCGCTGGCCCGTTCGACATCGGCACCGAGTTTGGCGAGGATTTGTTGCATAAAATTCACGTCGCTAAGGTCGGGCACGCGGTGGATGATGCAGGGTTCGCGGGTAAGGAGAGTGGCGGCGAGAATCGGGAGGGCGGAATTTTTCGAACCGCTGACGCGGACATTGCCTTTGAGACGGGGACCGCCGTGAACGAGAATTTTATCCATTGTGCAAAGGGGTATCAATGAACCGCCGGGGTGGGGAGTGCAAGGTGGAAATCGCTCACGGGGCAACGATTTGGCTGGGCAATGGATTCTGCGCTTTGCTTGAATCCGGCCTATGTTGATCGACACTCATGCCCATTTGGATTACCCGGAGTTTGCGGAGAATTTCGCGGCGATGCTGGAGCGAGCGCGGGAGGCGGGGGTGACTCGGGCGATCAGCATTGCCACGGGTTTGGAGAGCAGCCGGCGGGTGGTTGCCCTGGCGGAAAAATACGAGGAGATTTACGCGGTCATCGGCGTGCATCCCAATAATGTGGAAGAGGAAGCGGATGATTTCGTGGTGGAATTAAGAAAAATCCTTGCTGAAAATCCAATCGCGGCGATTGGCGAGATCGGTCTGGATTATTATCGCTTGCCAGAGGATGCAACCGTGGCGCTGGCGCAGAAAAAGCGGCAGGCGATTTTCTTTCGGTCGCAACTCGATCTGGCGGTTGCAACGGGCATGAATGTGGTGATCCATCAACGCGCTGCCTGGGAAGATACGGTGTCAATTTTGGCGGAATACACTGGAAAAGTGCGCGGGGTTTTTCACTGTTTCGGCGAGAGCGTGGAGCGTGCGCGGGAAGTGATCGCACTGGGCCATCTCGTTTCCTTCACTGGGATCGTTACTTTTAAGAACGGCGAAAACGTGCGAGCCGTGGCCAGAACGTTGCTACCGGGCCAGATGATGGTGGAGACAGATTGTCCGTATCTCGCGCCAGTGCCTTATCGAGGCAGGAGATGTGAGCCGGCCCACACCCGATTGGTGGCGGAGGCGGTGGCCCTGGCTCGCGAAGAAAGCATCGAGCTACTGGCAGCACACACCACGCAGACGGCGGAAACGTTCTTCAAACTGGCCTGATTTCGCCCGCCGGGATGGCAACTTCGCGCAAGGTAAACGCACCGTCGTAAAGCGCCTTGCCAATAATCGCGCCATGAATTCCCGGGATGTTTCGCAGACGATAGACATCCTCCGCCGTGCCCACGCCGCCGCTGGCGATGAGATCGCAGGGGGCGGCGGCCAGCATTTCCTGCAAAGCGGCGAAATTCGGCCCGGTCAACATGCCATCGGTCGCGATATCGGTATAAATGATCGTGCGCACACCGAGGTCGAGCATTTGCCTGGCTAGATCGGTCGCAAGCACGTCGGATTCGGTGGTCCATCCGCGCAGGGAGACCCGTCCATTTTTGGCGTCGATCCCGATGGCGAGGCGTTCGGACCCAAAATCGCGCACTAATTCGCGCACAAAATCGGGCGATTCGCAGGCTTTGGTGCCGATGACCACCCGGCGCACCCCGGCCGCGAGGGCTGCTTCGACGGCTTGGGAGCTGCGCATCCCGCCACCGAGTTCGCACGGAATGGAGACGGCTTCGGTAATCGCCCGCACGGATTCGAGATTGCGATGAATGCCAGAAAAAGCGGCGTCGAGATCGACCAAATGCAGCCAGTCGCCGCCTTCATCCTGCCAGCGACGGGCAAAAGCGGCGGGATCGTTGGAGTAAAACGTTTTTTGGTCGGCTTTGCCCTGGCGAAGACGAACGACTTCGCCTCCCATAAGATCAATGGCTGGATAAAGAAGCATGCTTAAATGGAGTGAACGAAGTTGTGTAAAATGCGCAACCCATTAGCCTGGCTTTTTTCGGGGTGAAACTGCACACCATGCACCGCGCCTTGCGAGACGGCTGCGGCAAAAGTCTCCCCGTAATCCGACGTGGCACTCACAATGGCGGAATCCTCGGGAGCCGGAAAAAACGAATGAACGAAAAACACATACGGTTGCTGCGAAAGTCCCTTCCAGAGCGGTGAGGGGGATTGCTCGAGAGTGTTCCAGCCGATTTGCGGAATTTTCAGGGCCGGAGTGGAGAATTTGCGCACGCTTCCGGCAAAAAAACCAAGGCCAGCTTCTCCTGGATTTTCCTCGCTGCCCTCGAAAAGCAATTGATAACCTACGCAGATTCCCAGGAATGGTTTTCCATGTTGCAACCAGGCTTGGAGGGGTTCGCGCAGGCCGCGGGAACGAAGATTTTTTGCGCAATCGCCAAATGCACCCACGCCCGGCAAGACCACAGCTTTCGCCCCGGCGAGATCGTCGGGTTGTGCGACTAATTTTACTTCCGCTCCCACCTTTTGGAGGGCTTTTTCCACCGAACGCAGGTTTCCACTGCCATAATCAATCAACGCAATCATTTTGAGGGGTCAAAGTAGCACTCGCCAGCGCGTTGCAGCAAGTGTTTGGGTAAAAAAGTCCCGTTCAAGAAATTGCAGATGGTTTTTCCGGGAAACAAAATTACGGAGTCGACGGGGCTCGAACCCGCAACCTCCGCCGTGACAGGGCGGCGCTCTAACCGATTGAGCTACGACTCCAAAATTTTCTGGAGAGTGGGAAGAATACGGTCAAAAATTCGTCCGGCAACTTTTTTTTCGGGAAAAACCCTGCTCACCCCGATTTTTGCCAGTCCACTCCGAACTTCAGAAGGTGTTCGGCCAGTCGTTTCATCAAACAGCCAAAGTCTGGAGGTAAAACGCGGTCCGAATCCGTTCACCTTGCCGCAGAAGCCAATTTTTTTGGGTTGATAATGCGGAAAAAAACCTTAGCGCCTCCTCGATGGCTACCCAGCCCACCGCAGTGATTTCATAATCCCGTGGTGACGTTGGACGATGGGAGAAACCACGTTGGCACCCCGACATTCTTCGCCTACAAGTTTATCGAGCGCTGCCAGAACGCGCTCCGCAGTGGCATGGAGACGCTTTTGAGCGACGGCGTGACTGATCCCGGCATGATCAAAAAAGAAGCGCCAGTTTTTAGCGGCCAGCCTATCTGGGTTTCTTTCTCCGCCGAGCTTCATGGCCATCTCGATAGCAAGTTCGGGATACGCTTGCGTGCTGACCAGATCATAGAGCGGTGCGATCCGAACCGCGCTCCGTTCGCGAAGGAGAGAGAAGTTCTTGCCGTGGGCGTCGCAGTTCCCGATGAGAATATTGAAAACGACTGCGTCAAAAAGCTGCAGCAGGTCCGGACCCGGTATGGTCGCGACCGAGCGGACAAGTTCAAAGCACTTCTGGAGGTTCGGGCCGCCTTCTTGCTGATACTTCATCTCGGGGGGGACACCCATCGCCTGACAAAAATCTTCCTGGTGGATCCGGTCGAGCCGGCCATCAGGCAGCAAACGGCGATCATATCGTTCGACTTGCAGAAATTGAATGCCGCCGGCGGTGCCGATCTCCACATTGGCTACGCGAAGTCCCGCCTCGGCCGCCAGCTTAATGCAAAAATACTCGTTTTCCACCAACCCGGGAAAGTGCGGGTTCTGCGGCTTGAGAATGTGGCTGCTCGGTGAACCTTCCAGCGGTAGAAAAAAAGCACCGTCGCTGATTTTGACGGCAAGTTTTCTTTGAGCCCCGGCCAAGGAAAGCCGGATGCCTTTCTCGCCCGCAAGCAACGGTCGGCGCGGTAAAAGTCCCAACCGCTCCGCCAATTCTGCCACGCTGATTTCTTGGTAGCTCGGGCGAGCCGTCGCGGGAGATTCTCCTTGAGGAAGAAGACTGACGGCACCGGCGCACTCGGCACCCAATCGGGCAAGGAGGGCAAAATCATTCTTATCGCTTACCCCGAAGACCTTGGCGATCAGTCGGCGGCTCTCTTCCTCCGGCAGCACCCCGGCAAAAAACGGGCGGGTCTCATTCCGGCTGAATGGGTCGGGGCGTAATGGAAGTGAGGCCGAAAGAGGCAGCGCCGCAGGCGAATCCAGCCATGTCGGGG
>JBBRFA010000088.1:0-15299 GCA_038225185.1 Chthoniobacterales bacterium | reverse complement strand
CTCCATCGAATCGGTGGCAGGTTTTTACTGATCGTCGCGGCTTTGCAATAACGATCTTTTTTCTTGTTCCAATGCTGCCAAGGTCGCATCGGAGACCAGCCCGGTAACGCCTTCCCCCTCGGTGCGGGGACGTTGCAAGCGACTCAATTGCAGATTCGTCCAGTCGGCGGATTCATTTTTAAGGGAAGCGGATTTGCTGATGAGATATTCCCCCATCCGTTCGTAATAGATGCGGAGCAAGGCGCGTTTTTCCCGCTCGGTGGGTGCGGCAAAAGCGAGGGTCTTCAAATCGATAAACACCTGCTGACCCTCGGCTTCGGTGCGTAAGACACGGAAATCCTCCACTTTTTTCTTCAAATCGGAGGCCGATGATCCCTGGATAAAATCTTCGCGGGTGGGCAGAGGCTGGACGGCGTCCGAATCGCTTGGCGGAAAAGCAGATTCGGGCAGGGGCTCGATCAATTCGGGTTCATCGGGCAAAATGGCGCCCTCGGTGTCTTCCTGGGTGGTGGGAATCGGCTCCTCGGTGGTGGGTTCCACGGGGTTTTGCAAACGCGGCCCACTGGCTGGGAGCAGGGATGTCGTCAGCCAAAAAACAAGACAGAGATGAGGAAAAAACAATTGCACGCGGCCAAGGTAGCAAAATCGGACGATTTGCAAAGCAGACATTTATGTTTTGCAAAAAGTCCGCACCCCTCTCGATATTGATTGAAAGTGCTGAACAATTCTGTAACCAGCGCCCGGTTTGCAGCGTATCCAACTAGTAGAAATGACTAATCCCATCGAAATCCCGAATCAGATCCCGGCCATCGTGCTTTCTCATGCGGTGCTTTTCCCGAATTCTTTGCTCCCGCTGCATATTTTTGAGGAAAAATACCGGGATATGCTGGCAGATTGTTTGCAAGGCGACCGATTTTTTGGAGTTGCCCATGCGTTGCCAATCATGAATCCAGATCTGGTAATCCCCGACATCGCGCCTGTGATGGGCGTGGGGGTGATCCGGGCTTGCGTGACTCGGGAGGATGGGACGTTGGATTTGATTTTGCAGGGGTTGGCCCGCGTGCAGATCGAGGGAGAAATCGAGGGCACGGCGTATCGCATTTTTCAGACTGAATTGTTGCAGACGCAAGTGGAGGATGCGGTTCAGGTAAAAGCTTTGAGTGACAAACTGAAGGAAATGGCCCATGCGCTTTCCGATCAGGGCTATCAACTTTCGCAACAGATGGATCAATATCTGAAAAATGTGGACGACCCGGAAATCATTGGCGACATGATGGCCTCGGCTTTTGTGGAACACCCCTGGTTGCGTCAGGAAATTTTGGACACAGCGACGTTGGACGACCGGCTGGAATTAGTCCTGGCAGCGATGCAGGCGTTGATGGATCAGGCAGCGGGTTGATTTAACTCGCGGCGACCAGTTTTACGAGGAGATCCTTGCTTTCCACGGCGTCGCCGACGGAGACGAGGACTTCGCTGATGACGCCGGCAGCACTGGCATAGACGGTGGTTTGCATTTTCATGGCTTCGAGAATGAGGAGTTTGTCGCCTGGGGCCACCCGACCGCCCGTTGTGCAATTGATCGAGGTAACCATGCCGGGGATGGGGGCGCTGGCTTGGAGGGGATCGGCGGGATCGGCTTTTTGGCGGGCTTTGGTGGTGCTGATGATGGATTTATCCTGAATCGTGACCTGGCGGGGCATGCCGTTGAGTTCAAAATTAAGGACGCGGGCACCGTGGGGATCGGGGGTGCCGATGTTGATGAGTTTAAAGAAAAGGGTTTTGCCTTCCTCGATGTTGACGGAGATTTCCTCACCTGGACGCAGGCCGTAGAAATAGGCGCTGCTCGGGAGCACGCTGACGTCGGTGAAATCGCGCAGGAATTTGACGAATCCAGCAAAGACCTCGGGATACATGAGGTGGCTGTAAAGGTCGTCATCGCTGGGGTCGTGCTTAAGTTTTTGGGCCAGATCGGCCTTGGTGGCGGCGAGGTCGAGGGGCGGAAGATTGGCGCCGGGACGTTCGGTGGAGACAGGGCGATCTCCGAGGACGACGCGTTGCAATGCCTTGGGCCAGCCGCCGAGAGGTTGTCCGAGGCCGCCGGAGAGCATGTCGATGACGGATTCGGGAAAACTGGTGCCGGGAGGCAGATTGACGACATCGGCGGGGCGAACGCCACGGGTGATGAGGAACATGGTGAGATCACCGACGACTTTGCTGCTGGGGGTGACTTTTACAATGTCGCCAAAGAGTTGATTGACCTCGGCGTAGGTGCGGGCGATTTCGGGCCAGCGATTACCGAGGCCCATGCTTGCGGCCTGCTCTTTGAGATTGGTGTATTGGCCGCCGGGCATTTCGTGGAGATAAACTTCGGCACTGCCGGTGCGAGGGGCGGTGTCGAAAGGGCGATAGATTTCGCGCACGGTTTCCCAGTAATCGGAAAGTTCGTTGAGGGTGCCCAGGTCCAATTGGGTGTCGCGCGCGGTGTGTTGGAGGGCGGCGACGAGGGAATTGAGATTGGGCTGGCTGGTGGAACCCGACATGGAGGCCAAAGCCAGATCGACGATATCGACGCCGGCTTCGGCGGCTTTCAAGACCGAGGCGGAGGCGATGCCACTCGTGTCGTGGGTATGAAAATGGATGGGAACAGGGACTTCGTTTTTGAGGGTTTTCACCAATTCAAAAGCTGCGTAGGGCCGACATAACCCGGCCATATCTTTGATTGCAATGATGTGGGCGCCCATTTTTACGAGTTCCCTGGCCAGTTTTACGTAGTATTTTAGGGAATACTTGCTGCGCGCGGGATCGAGGATGTCGCCGGTATAACAAATCGCCGCTTCGCAGACGGAAGGCGTGGTTTGCACGGTTTCCATCGCGACTTTAAGATTAGGCAGATAATTAAGGGAATCGAAGATCCGAAAAATATCGATGCCTGCGGCGGAGGCGTGCTTGATGAAACCAGCGACCACGTTATCGGGATAATTGGAATAGCCGACAGCATTGGATCCACGAAAAAGCATTTGGAAGCAAATATTGGGAATGCGTTCCCGGAGCATTCGCAGACGCTGCCAGGGATCTTCCCTTAAAAAACGCATCGTGGTATCGAAGGTGGCGCCCCCCCACATTTCGAGGCTGTAAAGACCGGGCAATCTGCGGGCGACAGCTTCGGCGGTGGCCAGCAAATCGTAGGAGCGCACGCGGGTGGCCATCAAGGATTGATGCGCATCGCGAAAGGTGGTGTCGGTGACGAGGAGACGCTTTTGATCGCTCGTCCAACGGGCAAATTTTTTGGCTCCCAAAGCGAGGAGAATCTGGCGGGTGCCGTTAACGGGATTGTCGGATGGCACTTCGGGCACGACCGGAGTGGCCAGGATGGTGGAGGGTTTGTAACCTTTGGCGTGGGGATTGCCGTTGACGATGACATCGCCCAGGAAGGCGAGCAGCTTGGTGGCGCGATCCCGGCGGGGTTTGAAGTTGAAAAGTTCGGGTTGATTATCGATCAACGTGGTGGTGGCGTTGCCCGAGCGGAAAACGGGGTCGCTGATGAGATTTTCCAGGAAGGGGATGTTGGTTTTTACCCCGCGAATGCGGAACTCGCGCAAGGCGCGTGTGGTGCGATCCAAAGCGGTGGGAAAATCGCGTCCGGAGGCGGTGATTTTGATTAACAAGGAGTCGTAGTAGGGCGTGATGACACTCCCGGCCTCGCCCATGCCGGCGTCGAGGCGAATACCGAAGCCTGCGGCGTAGCGGAAGGTAAGGATTTTACCGTAATCGGGGGTGAACTTATTCTCGGGATCCTCGGTAGTGACCCGACATTGCACGGCATAGCCAATGCGCGGGATTTCGTCCTGAGGTGGCAGATCGATTTTGGGGCCGAAAATGGATTCGCCCTGTGCGATGAGGATTTGGGAACGAACGATGTCGATATTGGTAATTTGCTCGGTGACAGTGTGTTCGACCTGGATGCGGGGGTTCATTTCGATGAAGAACCACTTGTGTTGATCGAGATCGTAGAGGAATTCGACGGTTCCGGCGTTGTCGTAACCGATGCGTTGGGCGAGTTGGGCGGCGGCCAGGCAGAGATCGGTTCTTACTTTTTCGTCCAAACCGATGCTGGGCGCGATTTCCACCACTTTTTGGTGACGCCGTTGCACGGAGCAATCGCGCTCGTGGAGATGCAGGACGTGGCCGTGGCTGTCGCCGAGAATTTGCACTTCGATGTGCTTGGCGCGGGGGATGTATTTTTCGAGAAAGACGGACGAATTGCCAAAAGCGCGCCCCGCTTCGCCCTGGGCCTCGTCGAGGAGCGATTCGAGATCTTTTTCCTTGAGCACCACGCGCATGCCGCGTCCGCCCCCGCCGAATGCGGCCTTGATGATGAGGGGAAACCCGATTTGACGGGCGATTTTCAAGGCTTCTTTGCGGTCGGAGACGGGCTCCTCGGTTCCCGGCAAAGTGGGAAGACCGGCGCGTTGTGCCTCGGCACGAGCGGCGACTTTATCGCCCATCAGATCGAGCAATTCGGATTTGGGGCCGACGAATTGGATGCCGGCTGCACGGCAGGCGCGGGCGAAGTCGGCGTTCTCGGAGAGAAAACCGTAACCGGGATGAATGAGCGTAACGCCTTTTTCCCGCGCCAGGGCGACGATGCTTTCGATGTCGAGATATGCGCCGACCGGCCCCTTGCCTTCGCCCACGAGGTAAGCTTCGTCGGCTTTAAACCGGTGCATGGAAAATTTATCCTCCTGGGCATAAATCGCCACCGTGCGGAGGCCAAGTTCGGTCGCGGCGCGGAAGATGCGAATGGCGATTTCGCTACGGTTGGCGACGAGCAATTTAGGAGCAGGCGTGGGAGGCATGTCGCGAGAGTGGGCCAGGAAGATTTTTTCTGCAAGTCCTCTTGCGGAATCCGCGGGGCGATTTCATAAAAATATCAAGCACCCATCTTCTCCGCTTTTTCGAATAATGCGGGAGGTCTCCCGTCTTTCTCGCAGCACTTGCGACAGATAAAAACAACCGTTTTTAGCCGGTGATGCGAATATTAGTGCATAACTTATGAAAACCCCCCGCTCTCCCATTTCTTTTCTAGCTCTGGCCGCGCTCACTTTCACTCCTTCGCTGCAAGCCTTCAATGCCATTTCCATGTCCGATCCCGCCACCCAGGCGCAATACACGATCTCCGCCGATGGAGACCTTTCCGATAAACAAAAAACCATCCAGTTTACCACCGTCGCAATCAGCCAGAAGAAAAAAACCACCATCACCAGCAGGCAAACCACCAGCTTTCGCACAGGCACCAGCAAAACAGTTGGGCAAACCTTCGATTTTTTAGCGGTCATCTACCGTAAATTTATCGCCAACCCCACCCCCGGCATCTCCTTGGGCGAACTCGGCAGTGTGGAAAAAGGGGGCGCCGTGGAATTCATTGCAGTCTCGCCCAGGGTTTTGCGCCTGGTTTTTAAAAGTGAAACCAGTGCAACCACGACTTCGGATTTTTCCCGTGCTGATGTGGAAAACTATCTTACCCTGCTAACTCCCATTGTTAGATAAAACCGAAACAAACCTCCGGCGGGCTTGATCGCCTTCGTTCCAGACTTCCCACCCCGGTCATCCCGGCTACAATGCCCACGTGATCCCAAAACCTGCCGTCGTCCTCTCCCCCTCCGAATTACTTGCCTGGATGTTTGCCACCTGGCCCGAAATCAAAAAAGGCCAGCTCCGCAACTGGCTTAAATTTCAAGCCGTGCTCGTCAATGATCGCCCCGTAACCCAATTCAATCATCCCCTGGCTCCCGGCGACACCGTGGCCATCCGCTCAGATCGTTTTGCCGTGCCAAAAACCATCGTCGGCGCCGGGATTAAAATTCTCTACGAAGACGCCACTTTGCTGGTCATCGACAAGCCTGAAAATCTCCTCAGCATCGCCAGCGAGGCGGAACAGGAAAAAACAACCTATTTCCAACTCACCGAGTATCTGCGCCAAGGCAAACCCAATGCGAAAGAACGCGTCTGGATCGTTCACCGGCTCGACCGCGAGACTTCCGGCCTGATGATTTTTGCCAAAACTCCTCACGCCAAGGAATTCCTCCAAGGCGGCTGGGATCTGGCCGAAAAAAAATACGAGGCCGTCGTCGAAGGACGTTTAACCGAAAACGCAGGCACTTTTGCGTCCGACCTTGACGAGACCAACCCTTTCAAAGTCTTCAGTGCGCCTGCCAGCGAAACCACGCGACATGCCATCACACATTTCCGCGTCATCAAACGTGCCCCGAAACGCACCCTTGTCGAACTCACGCTCGAAACCGGTCGTCGCCATCAGATTCGCGTGCATCTTGCCGATGTCGGCTGCCCGATCATCGGCGACCAAAAATACGGAAGTCGCACCGACCCGGTCAAACGCCTCGGATTGCACGCCTGTTACCTGCGCTTTCCTCATCCGGTGACCAAAAACGAAATGGTTTTTACCTCGCCCCTGCCAAAAGTGCTGGCGCGGCTGGTCTGACCCGCGGTTTGCTACCGCGTCGTATTCAGCAAATCTCTTACTTCGTCCACCGTGAGCGATTTACTTTGTTCTTGTTGCGAATCGAGCACTTTCTGGGATTTGCCTTTAACCAAATAAGGGCGATTTCCTGTAAATTCCCGGGTCTCGCTCGATTTGTTAGATTCCCGGGCATCTTTTACAGGATTGGTTTTTACCTTGACAGTTTTATCGAAGTCACGGGCGACATATTTGCCAGAGATCGGCCCTTTTTTATTCGCCGCCTCAAAATTTGCCGTCGAATAAGCGGACGATTGAAAAGACTTGGTGTCGGTAAACTCTTTCGACCTGAAAAGATTCAGCCAATTAAAAGTTTTTACCCTCCCGGATTTGGCGGCAAACCCTTTGTCGGCACCTGCGTAAAAAGAACGATCCTGGAAGGAGGAAACGGGATTCAAGGTCGGGTTGAGGATGTTTTTCATCCGTTCCGACTCGGTCTGCTGGGCGCACACGGAGACAGTCAAAACCAAAGTTAGTAGCCAGAAAACTTTCACAGCATTATTTTACATCGATCCCCCGGTTCGTAAAGAGCAAGCCTTGCCAGAGCGGAAATGCCGGGGCAGACTAGGAAAATGGATTTTCCACCCTTCCACATTCGCCCCTATCAAGCGGAGGACCGGCAGGCGGTGCGCGATCTTTGCTGCGCCACTGGCTTCCTTGGCCAGCCAATCGACCCGGTTTTTGAGGATCGCGAATTATTTGCCGATTATCTCACGAATTATTATCTGGAAAAAGAACCCGAATCCTCTCTGGTGATTCTTTTTGGGACCGAGGTAAAGGGGTATCTCCTCGGTGCGCGGCATTGCAAACGTCAAAAAAAATTCGATCTCGCGCATAATCCGCGTCTTTTTCTACGCGGCTTGGCGCATTACGGCAGATATAATCCCGCCTCAAAAAAGTTTGTGCGCTGGATTCTTTGCAATGGCTGGCGGGAAGTGCCCGAGGCTCCCAAAAACATTCCGCATTTCCATATTAACTTGCTTCCCGAAGCCCGCAACTTGCCGACCACGCGGAATCTGACGGATCGTTTCCTGGCTTATCTGGTCGATTGCGGAGAGACCCAGGTTTTCGGTCAAATGGTTACCTATGCAGACCGGCGGGGCACCCGCCTTTTCGAGCGTTACGGATTTCGTGTGCTCAATCGGGCCGAAATCACCAAATATCGCGATTTTTATTCCGGACAGGTTTTTCTAACCACGGTCTTGAAAGATCTTACAGAAAACAGCCAGCTTTACGGTTCGCGTCTGGCAGGCACAGAGGTTAGCGCCGGCTGATCGGGATGCGTCCGAAAAGATTTTTATATTGCACGATCACGACGCCATCTTCGATTTTACGAATGAGCAGTTTTACCTGGCCCGCTGCGGTGTTGGCAGTTAGGAATTGTCCCACCGTGTAGTCCTTGCCATTGATCAAGGCGATGCTGGGTGAATCCAGAATAATGGAGGTGACGCGAAATTGTTCGACCGGAATGCGCAGGAGTTGCTCCTGAACGGCCTCTTCCTTGGGGCGCGGCGTGTAGCCAATCGGCCAGAATGGGTTGCGAATGGTCTCCGAGATGGCCAGGGTGGACTTGGTCGCAGCCTGGTAAGGCGCCGGTTCCATTACTTCCTGGGCGGGAAGCCCGGATACGATTCCAAAAACAGATAATGCTAGCAAAATGGGAAGTTTTTTCATTTCAACAAAATGGTAAAGGCAGCCGATATGGTTTGATTGTCGGGATTGTCGGGACTGGATTGCACGGAGATGGTATTGATCGCAAGCAAAGGATCTTCGTTTTCCAATTGATGCAATGCGGTAATCACATTAATAAAGTTAGCCGGTGGAAAAGCGACATCCCAGGTGAAATTTTTAAATTCTTGAAGGCCGGGAGCGGATACTTTTTCTGTTCCTCTTAGCTTGACGGTCACTTTTGGCACGCCGCGTTTGTCGAAAAAATTCGACACCTTGGGCGGAAACCAGGCAATGGCCGCCTCCTTGGGAATCATGCCATCGATCTGCCGCATGGTGGCAGTGGCGGCGAGGGAACTTTCCACGGCATTACTCCCCAATCGCACAGAGCGACTAGCTTCCGAAATATTTTTTTCCAGTTCCGCCACAGCTTTGATATTGGCGGCATCTTTTTTGGCCAGCGGCCCCAAAAGGAACTGGAAGTAGCCATAAATCAAGATGGCAAACATCATGAGACTGAGGATGATTTTCTGGGTCTGATCTTTGGATAGTTTCGGCAGGTTCATGGTTTGGTAAGAGTAAGTTGATAACCAATGGAAAAGGTGGCGGCGGAGAGTTTTTTGCCATCAAGTGTCGCTGGCGCTTCACTATCCTCCAGCGAGTTAAATTGCGAGGTGACGGTGGAATATTGCGCACGCAATTTATCCTCCATGCTTTGACGGAAACGCTCGGCCACGGCACGCGGTTCGATCCCTGCCGATATGCCTTTTAACTCAAAGGTGACAGATTCCGGGCTGCGGACACCGCCAGCAAAGGAGGTGAGCTGAATCTCCGGCCCGGTGCCCTGGAAAATGTCCGTGAAGAGAGGTCCCCAATAGAAGCGTCCGTTAATGATTTTTTCTATCGAGGCAGTTGCCGCCACGATGGCTGCCGCCTCGGTCTGTTGAGTTTGGGCGGTGGCCGCCTTGGTGGAGAGAGTGGCCCATTCCGTTTTTAACCCGGCGAGATTATCGGCAATTATTTTACTCTCCAATGAACGCTTGAGGTAGAAGCCGTAGAATGCCATCGCTACGACGAGCAATGCCAGCACCCCCAGTTTAAGTGGATCGCGTTTGCGTTCGACGACTTTCGATTGTTCTTCGTGAAATAGATTAATGTGCAGTGGCATGATGATTACTCCGGAAACATGGCTTCGAGGGCGACACCGTAAGCCACGGTGAGATTACCCAGTTCATGATTAAAGGCTTCGATTTTTGCTTTGGGAATGGAATTTTCGGCATGCTCGAAAGGATCCCATAACTCAAAGGGTATGTTAGTCTCGTCGCTCAAAAGTTGTAATACCTGCTCGGATTTTGCGAGGCCGCCGGATATGTAAATTTTACTAACCACTTCCTCACGCTGGCCCTCCACAAATCCAATGGAACTGCGTAATTCGCGGGCGATGGCGATCAATTCCTGATGGGCAATCTCGATCATCCCAGCATCGCCCTCGTTAAAGAGGAGCAAGGCCGATTCCACCTCGATGCCACCGCCCATGGTGAGCGCGTCGGAAAGGGATTTGCCACCGAATTCCACCGAGCGAACCAGCAGCAATTCCTTGCAACTGCCCACCATTACCGTGCTTTGGCTATGCCCCACATCGACTAACATGAAGGTTTCCTTTTGAAATACCTCCGGCTGGGAAAATTCGAATGCATTGAGGAGTGCGACTGGGGCGAGTTGCAGGATGTTTACCGGGAGACGCAATTTCCGAAACGCCTCACCCAATAAAGTGACCCGGCTGCGCGGGATACCGCAGACGAGGTAATGCATTTTCTTTTTGGGATCGAAGTTATTGCTATCAGAATCGTTAATTTGATCGCAATCAACCACCATTTCGCTAATATCCTGGTTGAGCATGGTCTGCCCATTGATTTGCAAGGCTCTGCGCAACAAATCGGGAGGGGTGGGGAGCTGGTCGATGATTCTAAAAAATGCATCCGGGGATGACGTGGCCACTCCGATAGCTTTTGCGCTGCCGCCCAATTCACCAAGGATGAGTTTGAGATGATGCACTAGCTCGTCGCTGTTTTCGAGCTTGTCGCCGAGTGAGCGAACGGCAAATTTGCTGATGCTCACTTTGGCGGGTCCACGTTTGTTGAGGGCGACACCTTTGATCGAGTGTGTCCCGATATCGATGCCGATGCTATTGCTAAATGACTTGGCCATGGGTTGTTGTTAGTCTAAGGTGATTTAAGTGAACATTTTATCCTGTTGGCTGATCCAGCAGTAAAGATCGATTTCCTGGGCACATTTGGTCAGCAGTTCGATGGGGTTTTCCTGCCCGGCACTGGTGGCCACGCTAACCAGGAAGATTCGCAGTATCTCGGCGGGCAGACGTGCCCGTTCCACCTGGGTTAAAGGCAGGTGGGTCGTTTCGTCGTAGAGATCGACCCAGAGCCGGAGATTTTGCCACGCTTGCTTGGGAATATGTTGCACAGTGACACCATGCACCCGTGTGAGGTGCGCGATGACGCTTTGCATGGCGTAGGCAATATCGAACAAACGCTCGCGTTCCTGCATAAAATCGTAGTCCACCACGGAGGCGATTTGATCTGCTTTATAGAGAATATTCCAGAAATGATAGTCGCCGTGAACCGTGAGCCAGGGCAGGCTGCCGATGATGCGCTCATAGTTTTCGGCCATGGGCTCGAGGATTTCGCGGGCACGGGCAAGGACTTGCTGGGCGACCACTGCCTCGGGGTCGCGCTCCAGATATTGTGAGACGACGTATTGGCCTTCATCGATCAAAGATAGGCAGTAGGCGGGACCAATGTCGTTCCGCATCTCGGGAGGGACCGGGCTGATTTTTTTGGCCAGGGTATCGAGGGTGCGATGGAGGTCGCCAAGGATGCCGGCTGCCGCATTCATCCTCTGCCAATCGCGATGACTTCCAGTATCGTGAGGCACGAAACGATGAATTTCCACCAGGCGCTCTCCCCAGAGTGTCCAGGTCTTGCCGTTGCGTTTCCGCATGACTTCTGGCACGGGAAATCCCAGTGCGATCAATCCATTGATCATTTCATGCAAATACTCGACACGCTCGATGTATTCCTCGCCGTGGCGGGCACGGAGCAGAAAGGTGCCTTGGCCAGTGCGAAAAGGATCGGTGGTATTGCATTGGGTCTGTGTCGGTATGTCCATCTGGATCATCCGCCCCAAATCGAAATCATCGACCAGTTTTTGCAGTTGCGACCAGCTTAATTGCACCGAGGTGCGGGAGCTGCGATGCATATTGGGATCCACGCGAATCGTGTTCAGCAAATCCTGCTTGTCGCCACCGATGTTGGAATGGCGCACCCGCACACGACGGGGTTTTCCCCCGGCAAGCTCTGGTTCGGTAAGCGATGAATTAGACATAAATCCCATTTTTGGAATGATTTGGAAAATTGCGAGAATCGACCTGGCAACGTAACTGCCCCCCCGCTGAGGGGTCTGTAGTGAATGCCAGGTTCATGTTCATGGAAAGTGTTTTTGCTTTATCCGACACCAAATGTAGGATGAGTCAGTATGATAACTGAAAGCAAACCCAGTGCCATTTCTTCGCCAATCTTTGCCTATGTCGCACCATTTGTGACATTTATGGTTTTATTGAGTCTGGTTCCCGTTTTTGGCAAGGTGACCGCCTCCTCGAAAAATATCTGGTTTATCGACCCCGCTTTCGTCTGGTATCCCATCCAGACGATTGTTTGTGCGATACTCCTGATTATGGTCTGGAAACGGATCAAATTTCGCGGAATTGCGTATCTTACGGTTACTTTCACCATTGGTTTTTTCGTTTTTGCGATATGGACAGCGCCACAATATTTCCAATGGGCTGGCCCACGTTTTCAGGGATTTAATCCCGAGAGACTCGGCTTGGGCACCACTGAATATTGGTTCACCGTTGTTTTCCGTTTCATCCGGCTGGTCATCATCGTTCCACTGGTCGAGGAGATTTTCTGGCGAGGCTTTCTTATGCGCTATCTCATCAACGAAGACTTCACCAAAGTCCGCGTTGGCACCTACCAGACCAAAGCCTTCCTCATCACCACCCTGGCTTTCGCCGCCGCTCACTACGGCAACTCCCTTATTCCCGGCCAGGATTTCTATGCCGCCATCATCACCGGCCTCATTTTCGGTGCCGTCACCTGTTTTACAAAAAGCTTGGGATCCGCTGTTTTCGTTCACGCCGTCACAAATTTCTTTCTTGGACTTTATATCATGTCTACAAAACAGTGGGGCTTCTGGTAATCTTAAAAAAACTCTCACGTCCTATGGAAGCATCCTTTTTACAAAAACTCATCCTCGCCATCATTCTCGCGGCCGTCGCAGCCTCCGTCATCCAAGGAGCCCGCAATACCGCCAGCAGCGTGCAAAAATCCATGGACGCCGATACTTTAAAAACAAAAACGCCCGTCCCCACCCCGCGGCGTTTCTGATTCTGCAAACCAAAAAACCACCATGCAGATCGGGCTGGCCCAGATAAATCCCACCGTCGGCGACTTCCCAGGCAACACCGCCCGCATCGCCAGCGCCTACCAAAAATTAGTCGCCCAGGGAGCCGATCTCGTCATCGCGCCCGAACTCTCCATCCCCGGTTATCCGCCGCAGGATCTTGTCTTCAAGTCCCAATTCGTTCCCCTCAACCTCGAACATCTCGAACGCCTCGCCCTCACCATCGGCCCCGTTCCACTCCTCGTTGGCTACGTCGATTTCAACGAAAAACTCACCGGCAAACCCTTCCGCAACTCCGCAGCCCTCCTGCATCACGGCAAAATCGCCCAACGCTTCCACAAAACCCTCCTCCCCACCTACGATGTCTTCGACGAAAGCCGCTACTTCGAACCCGCCGAATCTCATCACCTCTTTTCCCACCTCTTCACTCATCAAGGCACCCGCATCGGCGTTACCATCTGCGAAGACATCTGGACCGAAGACTACCTTAGCCGCAACCTCTACGAACACGACCCCGTCGAGACACTCGCCGCCGCCGGTGCCCAACTGATCATCAACCTCAGCGCCTCCCCTTTTCAACTCGGCAAACCTGCCATCCGCCAGAAAATGATCGCCGCCCTCGCCCGGCAACACTCCCTCCCCTTCGTCTATTGCAACGCCGTCGGCGGCAACGATCAACTCGTTTTCGACGGCAACAGTCTCGTCATCGACGCCCAGGGACGCACCCTCGCCCGACTCGCCGCTTTTGCCGAGGACACCGCCGTCGTCTCACTCGACGGCCCGGCCGTTGCCCGCCAGCACGATTCCGAATCTGTCGAACTCCACGGCGCTCTCACCCTCGGCATCCGCGATTATTTTAAAAAAACCGGCTTTCGCTCTGCCATCCTCGGCCTCAGTGGAGGGATCGACTCCGCCGTCGTCGCCGTCCTCGCCGCCGACGCCCTTGGCCCCGACAACATCACCGGCGTTGCCATGCCCAGCCAATACTCCTCCCCTGGCAGCCTCGACGACGCCTACTCCCTTGCCCGCCACCTTGGCGTCACCTGCATCACCCTCCCCATCCAACCCGCTTTCGAAACGATCAAAGCCCAGCTCGCCCCCACCTTCGTCGGTCGCCCAGAAGACGTCACCGAGGAAAACATCCAATCCCGGCTCCGCGGCCTCACTCTCATGGCGCTCTCGAATAAATTCGGCCACCTCGTCCTCAGCACCGGCAACAAAAGCGAACTCGCCGTCGGCTACTGCACCCTCTACGGCGACATGTGCGGAGGACTTGCCGTCATCTCCGACGTGCCCAAAACCAAAGTCTATGATCTCGCCCGCTGGATCAATCGTGACCGCGAAATCATCCCCTCCTCCAGCATCACCAAACCTCCCAGCGCCGAACTTCGCCCCGACCAGACCGATCAGGATTCCCTTCCCCCCTACGACATTCTCGACGGCATCCTCTCCCTTTACGTCGAAAGCAAACTCGGCCTGCGCGACATCGTTGCCCGCGGTTTTGACGAAAAAACCGTCCGCTGGATCCTGCGTAAAATCGACCTTAACGAATACAAACGCGCCCAGGCCGCCCCCGGCATCAAAGTCACCAGCACCGCCTTCGGCATGGGCCGCCGCATCCCCATCGTCCAACAGTTTAGCGAGTAACCCCTGCCCGATCCCCTGTCTTCATCTCCCTTCTTGGATAAAAAACTCCTCGTTACCAGGCTAATCGCGCATAAAAAAATCATGCTCTCCACCTACCTTCGCGACACCCAGCGCGCCGTCGATGCCGCGCTAAAAATCTATCTCCCCCCCGCCAGCACCAAGCCCGCCACGATCCATCGCGCCATGCGTTACAGCGTCTTCGCCGGGGGCAAACGTCTGCGGCCCATCCTCGCCATCGCCGCCGCAGAAGCTTGTGGCGGACTCCGCAACAACGCCCTGCCCGCCGCCGCCGCCGTCGAACTCATCCACACTTACTCTCTCATTCACGACGATCTTCCTGCCATGGATAACGACGACTTCCGTCGCGGCAAACCCACCAGCCATAAAGTCTTTGGCGAAGGCATCGCCATCCTCGCAGGCGACGCCCTGCTCACCCTCGCCTTCGAAGTCCTCGCCACCGCCCCGGCCACCGCGCGCTACAGCATCGTCGATCACATCTCCGCCCTGGCTCAAGCCGCGGGCAGCCGGCAACTCATCGCCGGCCAGGTCGCCGACCTCGAAGCCGAAGGCAAAAAAATCACCCTCCGCCAGCTCCAATTCATTCATCGTTCCAAGACCGCCGCCCTCCTCACCGCCAGCATCCGGCTCGGAGCCTTCAGCGCCAACGCCCCCCTTGCCCAGCTCGACGCTCTTACCACTTTCGCCGATCATCTCGGTCTCGCTTTCCAAGTCATCGACGACATCCTCGACGTCACCCAGACCAGCGAACAACTCGGAAAAAGCGCGGGCAAAGATCTCTCCGCGCAGAAAGCCACTTACCCCGCCATTCTCGGCTTGGAAAAAGCGCGTCGAGAAGCTCATCGCCTCACCCAGACCTCCCTCGATGCGCTTGCCCCCCTCGGAAAAAAAGCCGACCGACTTCGCAGCCTCGCCCAGCACCTCCTGCAACGCGATTATTAGCCGGACGAACGCA